>JAJRWW010000315.1 GCA_024276595.1 Myxococcota bacterium | reverse complement strand
TTTTTCCAGGCGGGGCCTGGAGCCCATGCGGACACGCAGGCCCAGACGCCTGAGAAGATCACCCATGAGGGCGGCGAGATCCACTCTCTTTTTCAACCAGCCCACCCTCGCGGCGAAGAGCTTGTGGCGGGCAGCCACCAGGTCGTTTTGCATCCCCAGCAGCACGAAGCTGCTGCTCCGACCCGCCAGGTACTTCTTGCGCTCGTTTTGCAGGCGCAGGGCAGCGAGGTTGGCCTCCGCCCTTGCTGTCTGCCAGAGCTTGCGCTGAAGCCTCAAGGTGGCGGCCAGGCGCATGGCCTCCACGGTAATGGCCTGGCGCATCTGTGCAATGTCGAGGCCCTTGCGCTTCACATCGAGTCGCGCCCTGGCAAGGGCCGCCCTGGCCGCCCTGTTGCCCACAAGGTAGCTGAAGGTCAGGCCAACGGACCCGCCCAGGCTCTTCCACTTGAACATGGTCTCGTGAGCGGTGGAGAAGGACGTGGCACGCCCCTGGGGTCCGAAGGATGCGCTCAGATCCAGGGTGGGCCAGGTGTCTCTGCGAGCCATGGAGACTGCGATGCGTTTCATCTTCAGCTCCCGCATGGCCGCGGCCAGGGCCTTGCTGCTTCTCTCGGCCGCCCGGGCGGCCTGCTCGGGGGAGGGGCCCTCCGTGCCGAATGGGTTTCTCGGCACAGTGGTTTCCACGAGCTGGCTGCCCGATCCAGCGCCTCGGCGGAGCTCCACTCGCCGCCCGATCATGGCTCGCAGGGTGAGCGATCTCTGCAGCCAGAGGGTGCGGGCCTCCAGGAGCTTGCGCCGCTGCTGAGCCACAGCGAATCGGTGCTCCACCAGCTCCGTGGGGGCGATGCGCCCCACCTCCAGCAGCGCCTCGACCCGGTGCAGCTCCTGGCCGGCGCGATCCACGGCCTCCTGCTGAACCGCCACGGCTGCCTGGGCCTCTGCCACGTCCAGGTAGGCCTTGAGCAGATCCCTCACCACCGCCTGGGCCTTGGCCCAGTGGTTCCAGCGGGCGGCATCCTGCAGCAGCCGCGCCTGCCGGATGGCGGCCAGGTTGCGGTCCAGGCCAACCCCCTTGAGCAGCGGGTGGGTGACCGTGAGGGTTATGGCCGTATCCCAGGTGGTGGTGTCGTTCTCGATGGGGCTGCCTCCGAAGCTGTAGCGGCTGAGATCCGTGGATCGGCTCGTGACAAGACCCAGGCTAACCGATCCCCCGGTCGGGAGCTTCTGGGTCACCGAGAGGTTGTACGAGAACAGGGTGCTCTTGAGCCGCTGGATGTTGAGCCCCTCCACCACCGCGCTGGATGACTGGCTGAAGGCAACCCCGGCGTCCAGGCGGGGATCATACTCCCCCTTGGCCGCGCGCAGATCCTGGCTTGCCGCTGCAAAGTCCACGCGCGCCGTTAGCAGATCCCTGTTGTGCCGCAAGGCCATGGAGAGCACACGCGAGAAGCTCAGCCTGTTGGGGCCCCAATGACCCGAGCTGTGCTCCGAGCCGGCTCCGGGTGCGGCCTGAGCGGTGAGCGGGGCGCCCGCGAGGGACAGGATGCCCACGAGACAAGCCGAGCCCCAGTGTAGCTTCGTGTCTTTCATTCGGCCATGCTCCTTGTTATCCGGGTCTTGTGGATCTTCAGCAGCCACAGTAGCACACCGGGACCCGAGGCTCCCGGAGTCGCCGCAGCGGTCGCGCATGGGGCGAGCGCCGCCGATCAGCCCTCGTAGCCCAGGCGCACCGCGCGGCGTGGGGTGGTGAGGCGCACGGTCACCTCCACGGCCAGCCAGAAGGCCGTCTGGAGCACCAGGGCCACACAGAGCACCGCCAGCAAGGGTGAGAGCACCCCGGCAACGACCCTCGCCCAGAGCTCGGGGGCCCAGAGGCCGAGGCTCCTGTTGAGCACGTTCAGCCCGAACATGGAGCACAGGAGCAACAGCAGCCCTGGGAGGCCCCCCGAGAGGTCCGGCTGGCTGGGGCTCATGTGTGCTCCCACGCACAGCGCCAGCAGCAGAAAGACCCAGAGCTGCCATGAGACCAGGTGCTGCACGGAGAACATGCGGGTGAGGGTCGCCTGGGCCATGGCGCCCACTTGCAGGAGCTGCGCGGTGATCTGCGCGGGAGCAGGCTCCGTGGTGAGAGGGGGAGACGTGCCGGGCAGAAGCACGGCAAGGCCCACGAGCAGCGCCAAGGAGCCTGCCAGCAGCGGGGAGACGCCTATGAAAAAGTTGCCCACGATCTGTAAAGGGCTCCGCCTGCCGTAGGCGTGCTGCACGTACCCCAGCGTGCAGGTGCGGGGGTCAGGGTCGAACAGCCGGTAGGCCACGATTCGGTGGCGGAAGATCCAGCAGACCACAAGGTGTGACAGCTCGTGAAGGGGCACCCCGAGCCACCCCGTGACAAGCACGCTGCGCCAGCCAAAGCGATGGGACAGCCGGCGAGAGACGCGCCGCTCCACCAGGTGCAGGAGCAGGGTGAGCAGCGACAGGCCGCCCAGGATGGTCACCACCTGGGTGGCGAAGTCACGCCCCGCCAGGGCCAGGGTGTCTGTGATGGGACCCATTGCCTACATTGTACACCAATGTAGGCAAAGTGCCAGCTTCTCATTTGTGAGCGCCCCCTGCACGAGCGTACCCAGCCGGGTGGCTCGCTGCCGGACCGTGCGCTCTCCACTCTCTGCTTGAATCTCTCCAGTCCGGCCGATAGGCTCCCTCACCATGACAGCACCCCCGCGCCCAATCTCCTTCTCGGCGGCACATGTGAGCCAGGGGTTGGCGTTCCCGCGGGCCTTTCTGCTGCAAGGGCTGGCGCTTCTCGTCCTCCTGTCGCCCACCTGCTGCAGGAGCAGGAGGAGCTCACCGAGCCCTCCAAAAGGCCCATGGCGGCTGTCCGTGCGTGTCCCCAGGGCCGGAGGGAAAGCCAGGGTATTGAAGGTGGCCCTGCGAGCCACCTACGCCCAGCGAGCGAGGCCCCTGGGCAAGCTCTCCGGCGACGGTGTTCTCTACGCCTACCCTCGAGATCGGGCCCTGGGCATCGACCACACCACGGCCACCGGGCCGGTGGACATTGTGCTTTTAGACAGCCAGAAGCGGGTGCTCCGGGTGGGGGTCTCCGTGCCTCCGAGCAGCAGCAGGCGAGTGAGCCTGGCGCCCAGGCTGCACCGCTACGCGCTGGTGCTGCCGCCCGAGGGCAGCCGCAGGAGCGGGTTGGCGCCGGGCGTCCAGGTGTCCTTCTCCCTCCCCGAGGGGGCTCGGGCAAGGCGGGTCCTGACGCCGGTGAAGATCTTGCCCCTCCACCGCCCACCGGTGCGAGTCCTGGCGGAGCTGGCCTTGACGGGGCCCGAGCGGACCATGGGGCTCATGTGGAGGAGGTCCCTCCCGGCCCTGGGGGGGATGCTGTTTCGTTTCGAGCGCTCCTCCAGGCTGGTTTTTTGGATGAAGAACACCCTGATCTCCCTGGACATGATCTTCATCAACGACGACTTCCGGGTGACCGGGGTCGTACACCGGGCCCGGCCGCGCGACGAGCGGGGGCTCGGCGTGGGCAACGCCCTGAGCCGATACGTGCTGGAGGTTCCGGCGGGCTTTGCCCGCCGCCACGGGGTCGCTCGCGGGGCCAGCGTCAGCTTCTCCCTGCCGTGAGCCCTGGGGAGCCGCGGGGCCGATCTTGGCAGCTATCAGATTGCGGATCCTCCCTGGTGGCGGTATGACCCCACGAGGGACGGTCTTTCGAAAAGGAGCCCAGGGACATGAGAGTAGTGCTTGGCATTTTTGCAGCCGCGGTTTTGGTGCTCTGTCAATGCAAGGGAGCTCCAACCGAGCAGGGGGGGCGTGGATCGGAGACGAATGGTCGCGCCGGCATGGTGGCTGAGGGCCGTCGGGCGCAGCCAGTGCAGCTCAGGGTCATGGCGGTGGGGGCGGAGGCGAGGCGTGTGGCGCCCAGGTCTGCTGTGCCCAGGCGAGCGGCGGCCAGGCCTGCCCAGGCCAGGCCTGCTGCGCCCGGGCTCCTGGCTTGGGATCCCCGGGTGGAGCTTCTCTCGGGTGTGACAGTGGACTTCGACTCGGGAGAGCGGGGGCACCTCCCAGCGAGCATGTTCTCCATGACCGGCAGGTGGGCCCTGGCAAGAGACGAGAGCGCCAGGAGCGGCAAGGGCGTGCTGGCGCAGCTCGCCGCTGGGGACGACAGCGCGTTCAACGTGCTCCTGCTCAAGGGTCGGGGCAACCGCTACCGGGATCTGTGGCTATCGGTCTGGTTGCGGGCGGTGCGGGGCAAGGTGGACCAGGGTGGAGGCCTCCTGTGGCGGGCCATGGACGAGAAGAACTACTACGTGGCCAGGTACAACCCCCTGGAGGACAACCTGCGCCTGTACCACGTCAAGGGCGGTCGCCGGAAGATGCTGGCGGGCACCACGCTGCGGGTGGACCACAGGGCGTGGCACCACCTGGAGGTGACCATGGTAGGGGACCGCATCACCGTGAGCCTGGATGGCAGAAAGAGGCTCGAGAAAAATGACGCCACCTTCTCCGGAGCCGGCAGGCTGGGTCTTTGGACCAAGGCGGACGCGAGGAGCCACTTCGACGACCTCTCCTTTGCAGTCGCGAGGGCCTCCACCGCCCGGCCCAAGGCCGCCGGCCCCAAGCCGGCGGGCAGGGCGCCGCCCCACAGGCCTGCTCCCTGAAGGGCCGTCGCTCCCGGGGATCTGGCCGCCGCCCCAGGGAGGTCGCGGCTAACGAACCCCGTTATTATTGTTTTGCGTTAGGGGTTGGGGCGCCGGAGCGGCCTGGGAGGCCGCGGAAGCGGTGGGCAGGGTAGGTGCCCAGGATCTGGAGCCATTCGCTGAAGAAGCGGAGCTCCTCCAGGGCTAGCGCCACCCTGGGATCCTCTGGATGACCCACCAGGTCTGCATAGAACTGGGCAACGGTGAAGCGGTCGCCCAGCAGGTAGCTCTCCAGCTTGGTGAGGTTCACGCCGTTGGTGGCGAAGCCGCCCAGGGCCTTGTACAGGGCCGCCGGCACCGAGCGCACCTTGAAGAGGATAGTGGTGATGACAGGGCCGTCGTCCGGGTGGGGAGTGACCCGCTGGCGGGCCAGGATTATGAAGCGAGTGGTGTTGTTCGGAGAGTCGGCGATCTCCTCGGCGAGCACCTCCAGGCCAAAGAGCTCTGCGGCCAGGTCGGAGGCGATGGCAGCGTGGGCGGGATCGCCGAGGGCGGCGACCGTGCTGGCGGCCCCGGCCGTGTCGGCCTCCACAACGTCCCTCACCCCCAGGTCGCGCAAGAACGTGTGGCACTGGGCGAGCGCCTGCACGTGGCTGTGCACCGCCTCGATGCTGTGGAGGCTGGCTCCCGGGGGGACCAGGAGGCGGTGCTCCACTGTCTGAAAATGCTCTCCCACGATGGCCAGGTCAGCCTCGGGCAGGAGCTGGTGGATGTCCGCCACCCGGCCCACCTGGTTGTTCTCGATGGGGATCATTGCGCGCACCGCCCGACCATCGGCCAGGGCCGCACAGGCCTCCTCAAAGGTGGAGCAGGGCAGGGGCACGAGCTCACCGAGGGCTTCGGCACAGGCGAGGTGGGAGTAGGCGCCCTCCAGCCCAATGAAGCTCACCCGGGGCCGGGTCTGGAGGTGGAGTCGGTTGTCGCCTGTCATCGTCGCGGTCAAGCCTCGGGCTTGGCCATGATCGCGCCGGTGGGACAGACCTTTGCGCACTCGAGGCAGCCGTCGCAGGCGGTCTCGGCCAGGGGCAGGCCCAGGGTGGGAGCCACCCGAGCCGCGAACCCGCGGTTGACAAAGCCCAGCACGTCCAGCCCATGGTCGTGGCAGGTGCGCACACAGGAGCCGCAGAGCACGCACTTGCCGCTCTCCAGCAAGAGCTTCTCGTGGCTGTCGTCGAGCTGGAAGTCGCGGATGGCTCCGGTGAAGCGGCGGGGGACGATCTCGTACTCGGTGCCGTAGCGCTTGAGCTTGCAGTCGTCCACGGCCATGCAGCCGCAGAGCAGGCACCGGGCGGCCTCCTCTCGGCCCTTCTCCGGGCCGAAGCCCAGCTCGATCTCTGCAAAGCCAGCCAGGCGCTGGCTGTCGTCGATCATGTCCATGCGCTGCCGCTCGGAGGGGGTGAACCGCTCCAGGATCTGCTTGGGGGCCGGCCCGCCGGGCTCGCCGATGGTGGAGTACCACTCCGGCTCCGGCCCTGTGACGGGCTGGCCCCGGAGGAGCTGGTCAATGGAAATGGCTGCCTTGTGGCCGGCCTGGACTGCCCAGACGGCGATCATGTCGTCGTCCCCGGGGGCGCAGTCGCCGCCGGTGAAGACCCACTCCAGGTTTGTCTGGCCAGTCCTGGGATCCGAGTCGATGAAGGCCCACCGGTTGAGCTCCAGGCCCATGCCCTCCACGGAGGAGGGGTCGAACTTCTGGCCGATGGCGTTGATGAGGGTGGAGACCCGCTCCGTGTACTCGGAGCCCTCCTGGGGCACGGGCCGACGGCGGCCAGATGCGTCGGGCTCGCCCAGCTCCATCTTGATGCAGCGCACGTCCAGCTTGCCGTCCGAGGCCCTCTCGATCTGCACCGGTGCCGCGAGGAAGCGCATCTGGACTCCCTCGTGCAGCGCCTCCTCTATCTCCACATCCAGAGCGGGCATCTCCGCGCGGGTTCGCCTGTAGAGCAGCACCACCTTGCCGGCGCCCAGGCGCAGGGCGGTGCGGCAGGCGTCCATGGCGGTGTTGCCGCCGCCCACCACCATCACCAGGTCGCCCAGCTCCACCTCCTCCCCCCTGGAGGCCCTCGCCAGCAGGTCGATGCCGGCCATGACCCCGGGCGTGTCCTCGCCGGGGATCCTGGCCGGGGAGGCCGCCTGGGCCCCGAGCCCCAAGAACACGGCGTCAAAGCCCTGCTCGCGGAGATCCTCGAGGGTGTAGTCCTTGCCCAGCCAGGTGTTGAGCTCCCAGGAGACGCCCATCTGGTCGAGCTGGTGGATCTCCCGGTCCAGCAGGTCCCGGGGCATTCGGAAGGCGGGGATGCCGTAGCGCAACATGCCGCCGGCCTTCTCCTTGCCTTCGAAGATCTTCACCGCGTGGCCCATCTGGCGCAGGTAGTAGGCGGCCGACACGCCGGCAGGGCCGGCGCCCACCACGGCCACCCGCTTGCCGGTATCCTTGCCCACCTCGGGGACCCACTGCCTGGAGGCCTCCAGGTCGGGATCGCCTGCCACCGCCTTGAGGTTGCAGATGGCCAGGGGCTCATCGATCTGCCCGCGGCGACACACCGACTCGCAGGGCCTGGTGCACACCCTGCCCAGGGCGGAGGGCAGGGGCATGGACCGCTTGATGATCCTCAGGGCCTCTCCGGGCCGGCCGTGGGCGATCTCATCGATGAAATGGGGAATGTCGATGCCGGCCGGGCAGGTGATGTGGCAATGGCCGTAGCAGTCGCCCGTGTGCTCGGAGGCGAGCAGCTCCAGGCACATCTTCCTGGTGGAGCGGATGCGCTCGGACTGGGTGGAGATCACCATGCCGTCCGCCGCGGCGGTGGAGCAGGAGGGCACCGGGTTGGGCGTCCCCTCCACGTCCACCACGCACAGAAAGCAGCTCGTGTACGGGGGGTGGTCGGGCAGGTGACAGAGGGTGGGGATCTCGATGCCCGCGCTCGCGGCGGCCTCGAGAATAGTGGCGCCCTGGGCCACTGTCACCTGCTGGTCGTCGATGGTGAGGTGGATGTCTGACATCTTCGGGTTCCTCTATCGTGCTCGCGCTCGGGCCGGCCATGGGCCGTGGCTCGGGCTCGCAGGCTCGGTGTTACTCGATGTGGATCGCGTCGTCTTTGCACACCTCGGAGCAGGAGCCGCACTTTGTGCAGGCCGCCTGGTCCAGCACGTGGACCTCTTTCTTGGTGCCTGTGATGCACTTGACCGGGCAGACGCGGCTGCAGAGGGTGCAGCCCGTGCACCTGGAGGGGTCGATGCTGTAGGTGAGCAGCGGCTTGCAGACCTTGGCCGGGCAGCGCCCCGACTCCACGTGGGCCTCGTACTCGTGGCGGAAGTACTTGAGGGTCGTGAGGACGGGGTTGGGGGCGGTCTGTCCCAGCCCACACAAGGAGGTCTGCTTGATCTTCACCGCCAGCTCGCCCAGCAGGTCCAGGTCGGACATCTTGCCCTCGCCCTCGGTGATGCGCTCCAGGATCTCCAGCATCCGAAGGGTGCCCACCCTGCAGAAGGTGCACTTGCCACAGGACTCCTTCTGGGTGAAGTCCAGGAAGAACTTGGCGATGTCCACCATGCAGGAGGTCTCGTCCATGACCACCATGCCACCGGAGCCCATGATGGCGCCGGTGCGGGTGACCTCGTCGTAGTCCACCCGGGTGTCGAACAGGCTGGCGGGGATGCATCCCCCGGAGGGGCCGCCCATCTGCACGGCCTTCAAGGGCGCGCCCGTGTCCGAGCCGCCCCCCAGGTCCTCGAGGATCTCCCTGATGGTGATGCCCATGGGCACCTCCACCAGGCCGCCGCGCTTGATCTTGCCCGCCAGGGCGAAGACCTTGCTGCCCTTGGACTTCTCAGTGCCCATGGCGGCGAAGGCGGCTCCACCGTTTTGCAGGATCCACGGGATGTTGGCCAGGGTCTCCACGTTGTTGATGTTGGTGGGCTTGCCAAAGAGCCCGGAGTTGGCCGGGAAGGGGGGGCGCTTTCGAGGCATGCCCCGGCGCCCCTCGATGGAGAAGATCAGCGCCGTCTCCTCACCGCAAACAAAGGCGCCGGCGCCCTCCTTGATCTTGATCTTGAAGGTGAAGCCCTTGCCGCAGATGTCCTCGCCCAGGAGGTTGCGCTCGGTTGCCTGCTCGATGGCGATGCCCAGCCGCTTGATGGCCAGCGGGTACTCGGCGCGGCAATAAATGTATGCCGCGCTGGCGCCGGTGGCAAAGCCGGCGATGGCCATGCCCTCCAGCACGGCGTGGGGATCCCCCTCCAGGATGGACCGGTCCATGAACGCCCCGGGGTCCCCCTCGTCGGCGTTGCAGATGATGTACTTCAGGTCGCCCTCGGCAGCCCTGGTGAACTTCCACTTCATGCCAGTGGGGAAGCCCCCGCCGCCCCGACCCCGCAGGCCAGAGTCCAGGACCTCGGCGATGACCTTGTCCGGGTCGCCGTGCTCCAGCGCCTGCTTGAGGGCCCCGTAGCCGCCCTGGGCCAGGTAGTCGTCGATACGCTCGGGGTCGATGCGCCCGCAGTTGCGCAGGGCGATGCGCTTCTGCTTGGAGAAGAAGGCCTGCACCTCCGAGGCCACCGCTCCCTTCTGGAAGGTCCACTCCTCGATGGGAGTGCCCCCCTTGAGATGCTTTTCGACGATCTCGTCCACCTGGGCCACGGTGACGCTGCCGTAGGTGAAGTGGGTGTCGCCCCGGTAGATCTCCACGATGGGCTCTCGGTGGCCGGCGCCGTTGCAGCCCGTCTCCTCGAGGGACGCGGCGACCCCGTGCTCGGCCAGGGCGGCCGAGAACGCCTCCTTGACGTCCTGGGCTCCGGCGGCGATGCCGCAGCTCCCGACCCCCACGACCACGCGCAGCCCGTCTGTGCCTGTCTGTGTCTGTGCCATGTTTCTCCCCTAGGAGTTGTTGGCCGCGGCTTTCTTCTCGGCCTTTTGATACTTGCGCATGAGCTTTCGGGTGGCTGGGGCGTCCAGGAGGCCGTGGGTGGTCTCGTTGACCATGACCACGGGCGCCAGGCTGCAGCAGCCGAGGCAGGCCACCGGCTCCACCGTGAACAGCCGGTCCGAGGTGGTGTCGGCGCCCTCGGCCAGGTCCAGGCTCTCCCGGGTCACCTCGTGCACCCGGCCGCCGCCCTGCACGTGGCAGGCGGTGCCCAGGCACACCCGGATCATGTTCTTTCCCACCGGGGTGAGCCGGAACCTGTTGTAGAAGGTGGCCACGCCGAACAGGTGGCTCGCCGGGATCCCGGTCTTGTCGGTCACCCGGCGGATGGCCTCCAGGGGGAGGTAGCCGAAGGCGTCCTGGATCCCCTGCAGCAGCGGGATGGTGGCGTCCATGCCGGCGCCCAGCCGGTCTATCAACGCATCCACGGCCGCCAGATCCGTCTCAGATGTGTCAGCGTTCATGGTCTGTCCTCGAGGTTAGAGATTGAGCGAGCTGCCATGGGGCTATAGCCCCATTGGGCGCGGGTGTCAACAGCCGGAAAGGGGCCTTATTCCTTCACGATATTGGGAAGTTGATCGAGCCTTGGCGGCGCTCCGGGGGCGACCGGGATCTGAGCTCCTTTCCCCGGAGCGCCAGGGGGCGGGGGCCAGGGGCGGGTCAGCGAGTCACAAAGAAGATCACCACCCCCACGAGGGCCAGCACCAGCGCGATGACGGCGAAGAGCAGGCCCTTGTTGGCGCCCTTGGCCCCCAGGTCCTTCTTGGTGAAGTACTGCTGGGGGGCGCCGTCATAGGCGTCCTTGGCCGCCTCTGCGGCGTAGCCCGCGTTCTGGGCCAGGTAGGGGTCGGCCACGGTGGCTCCGTCGGCGGGCCTGGCCTCGGCGTCGGGGCCCACGTTGGGCACCGGCACCACCCGCTGGCACTGCTTGCAAACCACCGTCTTTCCGGCAAAGACATCCTCCACAGCGAGCACCTGTCCACAGCTACAGTTGACCATTATCGGCATGGGCAAAACCTCCGTGTCACCAGCCCGACTGTAGCCGAATATGCCGCACGAGCCAATAGTTGCCTCTCGAGGACCAGGTCGTTCATAATCCTTGCAGCGGCCTCTGCTGTCGGCTACGTATTTGCCGGGCCGCCGAGGTCCTGTTGGCGAGGGTGGCGGAACTGGTAGACGCGCTGGATTTAGGTTCCAGTGGGAGCACCCCGTGGGGGTTCGAGTCCCCCTCCTCGCATCCGAGCAAGGACACGAAGGAGAGACAAGCCATGCGCACAAAACCATGTCCGGGCGGGCGGCCACGCTGTCGCTGGGGCTCGGCTCTGGCTGCCCTGCTCGCCCTGGCGGCCCCTGCCACGGCCTGCGGCGATGACGACGGCGCCGCCTTGCAGGACGCGGCGCCCGAGGAGGACGCCTCGCTTTTCCGTTGCGGCAACGGCTTTGTGGAGCCGGGGGAGCAGTGCGACGACGGCAACCCCTTTGGCGGCGATGGCTGCAGCGCCGACTGCCAGTGGGAGTCGGTCTGTGGCGACGGCGTTCGCGATGGCCCGGAGGAGTGCGACGGCGCCGACGGTCTGCCCACCTGCGTGCAGCTCGGGGAGCTCACCGGCACCACCACCTGTGACGCCTCCTGCCTGGTGGTGGCCGACTGCACCGACACGGCCGAGGACCTGGTCGCCTGGTACAAGCTGGACGGCACATCGGGGAACGTGGCCGACCACACCATGTCGGGCAACGGCTGCACCGCCTCCGGGGGGGTGGAGCGGGGCATGCCCGGGTACGTGGACTCGGCCTTCCTCTTCGACGGGGTGGACGACCTGGTCAACTGCGGCGGCGGCAACGGCATGGACGGGATGGATGGCCTCACGCTGGAGGCGTGGGTGAACCTGACCGCCTTCTCCGGCGAGGGCATGATCATCTCCAGGGCCGAGTCCCTGGACGCCTCGGGGCTCTCGTACTTTCTGGGCTTTGCGGGCAGCTCTCGGTGGGGATCCAACCAGTACCACTTCATGTTCGCCGTGGCGGATCCTGGGTCCGTTGCCTTCACCGATGGCGTCATCGCCAACGGATCCTGGCACCACGTCGCCGGCGTGTACCAGGCAGGGGTGTTGACCATATACCTGGACGGAGAGCTGAGCGGGGTCGCCTCCCAGGCCCACACTGGCGCAGTGATCGCTCCTCCTGACGCCCGGACATACCTGGGCTCCCTGTACGACAGTGGGGGCCAGTCGGACTGGCAGACCTTCTTCGAGGGCTACGTGGACGACGTCAAGATC
>JAJRWW010000314.1 GCA_024276595.1 Myxococcota bacterium | reverse complement strand
CTCGGCGTTGGCCGATCCACCCTGTACCGGTTCATGCGTCGGATGGCTCGCCAGTGAGCACCTGTGCCAGGCAGGGAGACCTGTGTCGGGTTTCTCGCCTGTCTCGGGTTTCCAACAGGACACATCCCGCTACACCTGTACGGGTTCGCTATTTCACGTAGTTAGCTCGGGTACGACTGTCCTGGCCGACAGTCACCCAGGGTCACCCGGCGCGTTACCTGGCACACATGGCACAGGGGCCGATGGCCCCCCGCCAACGAAAACACCTGTGATCTTGGGCTGGTTCGCAGCATGGATCTGGCTGGCACACATCCTGCTCTCTACTCCTTCCAGGATGATGAATAGCCCAACCAGCCCGCCGCGCTCGCCGGAGCTGCTCCTCCGCGAGGTGCTCCGCATGGGTGCAGAGATGATCCGGCTCGCAAACGAGGGTGACGGCTCCAGGAGGGACCCTGGCTGCGGGCTGCTCTTTGGCCGCCTCCGGGATGCCGGCTACGACCTCAGGCGGTTGGCAAGCGAGGAGCTGGAGAGACACCGCTCCAGCTCCAAGGCCAGCCGAGGCGCCGAGCCACGGCGCGGGAGACCGGTGGTGCTCGTGGTGGATGACGACCACGACATCGTCACCTACCTCTCCACCTGGTTCGAGGACCTGGGCTTCAGGCCGGTGGTGGCTGCAAACGGCTTCGAAGCCATCGAGCGAGCCATCTCACACCGGCCGGACCTCATCACCCTCGACATGTCCATGCCGGAGAAGTCGGGGCTCTCCACCTACCGTGACCTCAAGAGCGACCAGGAGCTGTGCCAGATCCCAGTGATCATCATCACCGGGCTCGGACGCACCCGCGAGGACCTGCTCCGCGGCCGCAGGTCCCTCCCACTTCCCGAGGGCTTCGTGCCCAAGCCCATCGACATGGACCTGTTGGAGCTCACGGTGGAGCGGCTGGTGCGAAGCTGAGCGCCCGACCATGAAAGACGGAGACCCAACCAGATGAAACAACACAGACACCGAATCGGAGGCACCCATGGGTAACCCAATCGAATGGAGCAGCCTGAGCTCCACGACAAAGATGCTGATGAACCAGCTCCACTACGGCGCCCTGGGCTTCATGGTCCTCGCCTACACCGTAAAGATTTGGCAGCTCCTGAAAAAGCCCGCCGCCGCCGAGGGGACACCTCCCAGGGGCGACCACAGGGAGGCCATCCGCTACGCCTACATGACCCTCGCCATGCCCTGGGAGATAGAGAGCCAGAAGAACAACATGTTCCGCTACCTGGAGTTCGCCCTGTTTCACGTGGCCATGGCCGTGGGCATAGGCTGGGCCTTCATGACTCCGATCCTCACCACATCCATGGCCACACCGGCGCTGGCCTACCCGGTCATGGGCATCTTCGGCGCCGGCTTTCTCATCGGGCTGTCGCGCCTGCTGCGCAGGATGCTCCGGGCTGACATGCGGACAATCAGCTCCCCGGACGACTACTTCTGCCTGGCTCTGCTAACCGCCTGGATGGGCACCGGAGTGCTCGCCGCTCCCCTCTCGAACGCCACCTTCATCACCGCCTACTTCGGCCTGGCGACCTTCTTCCTGGTCTACGTGCCGTTTTCCAAGATCAGCCACTACGTCTACTACCCCTTCATCCGATTCTATGTGGGGAAGCACTTTGGACACCGGGGCGTCTTCCCCAAGAAGGGCACCATCAGCTAGCCCCCCGGGGCGACCAGAGCTCGGACCCGTTCCGGAAAGGACAAGCAAATGGCACCACAGAGCGAGAAAGCGGTCTCATTCGTCAAGAACGTCAAGGCCCGCACGAATCGTCAGCACGCCCTGTCGTTCGCATCCTGCGTGCACTGCGGCATGTGCAACGACTCCTGTCACTACTACCTGGCCACGGGCGACCCGAAGATGACCCCAGTGGCCAAGATGGACACCCTGCGCCGCATCTACAAACGCCAACAGGACTGGCTCGGCAAGATAGTCCCACCATGGGTTGGCGCAGGCTTGCCCCAGACCGATGAGGACCTGGAGGCGCTGAAGGACGTCTTCTTCGGCTCCTGCACCGGGTGTAGGCGTTGCACCCTCTCCTGCCCCTTTGGCGTGGACACGGCCATCCTGGTGGGCCTGGCGAGGAGCTGCCTGGTGGACGAGGGAATCGCCCCCGAGGGGATCCTCACGGTCATGAAGGACCAGTGGGAGACCGGCAACCAGATGGCCATCACCCAGCAGGACTACCTGGAGACCCTGGAGTGGATCGAGGAGGAGCTCCAGGCAGAGCTGGAGGACGACTCCGTTCGGATCCCCGTGGACAAGCAAGACGCCGACTTCGTCTATGTGGTCAACCCCCGGGAGATCAAGTACTCGCCCCTGTCGTTGCAGGCGGCGGCCAAGATCTTCCACGTGGCGGGTCTGAGCTGGACCATGGGCTCGGAGGGCTGGGACAACACCAACTTCGGCCTCTTCTCGGGCAAGGCGGATCTGGGCGGACACATGGCCAACCTGGCCTACAATCACGCCAAGAAGATCGGCGCCAAGATGATGGTCATCTCCGAGTGCGGTCACGGCCTGCGCTCCACCAAGTGGGAGGGCCCCAACTGGGGAAAGGCCAACCCGCTGCCCTTCGAGGTAATCTCCATGCTGGAGCTCATGGTGGACCTCATCAACGAGGGCAAGATAATCCTGGACCCGAACAAGAACCCCCTCCCGGTCACCTACCACGACCCATGCAACCTCTCCCGCTCCGCGGGGATCACCGAGGAGCCTCGCTTCTGTCTCAAGCGCGCCTGCGCAGACTTCAGGGAGATGACACCCAACCGCGCGGACTCCTTCTGCTGCACGGGCGGTGGCGGAGCCATGTCCATGGCAGAGTACGCCAAGCGGCGTCTGGAGGTGGCCTCCCCCAAGGCGCGGACCATCGAGGCAACTGGCGCCGCGGTGGTGGCCACCGCCTGCCACAACTGCGCGGACGGGCTGACCGACCTCATCAAGGAGTACTGGATAAAGTACCGCCACCCCGACGGCAAGGAGAAGCTCTTGCCCGTGGTGAACGTGTGCGAGCTGGTGGCCGAGGCCATCGTGATCCCCAAGGATCTGAAGAAGCCCGCCCGCGCGGCACGCCCCCAGACCAAGGGGAGCAAGATCCTGGTTGTGGACGACTCTCCGGACATCGTCAAGTACCTGAGCACCCTGCTCGAGGACAACGACTACAAGGCGGTTGTGGCCCACAGCGGAACCCAGGCCATCTCAATGGCCAGGGCCGAGAAGCCGGATCTCATAACTTTGGACATCGTCATGCCGGGCCGGTCGGGGGTGCAGGTCTTCGAGCAGCTCCGCGCCGATCCAGAGCTGGCCGACATCCCGGTGTTCGTCGTGACCGGAGAGGTGGACTTCAGGGAGCTCATGTACCAAAAACGCGTCCAGGCCCCGGAGGGCTTCATGAAGAAGCCCATCGACGCCGATGTGTTCCTCATGACCGTCGACAGGATCCTGGACACCAGGGCGCGACGTCGCTCCCAGTGATCCCACCTTGCACCGCCCCGGCTCTGCCCCCCGGAGACACGGCCGGACAGCAGAGGCCCGAGGAGGCGAGACCGTGGTGAGCCATGCAACCTGACACCCCTGCGGGCATCGGCGAGGCCCAGAGCCCGTACCGGAGCTACTTCGACGAGCTCCCCTGCTATCTCTCCGTTCAGGACCGAGACTACAGAGTGCTGGACGCGAACCACCTCTTCCGCCAGCGCTTTGGCGGCCGTGAAGGGGGCCGCTGCTTCGAGGCGTACAAGGGCCGATCCACCCCCTGCCGGGAATGCGCTGTGCGCGACACCTTCGAGCGCGGCGAGCCACAGCAGGGGGAGGAGACCCTCGTGGACGGCTCGGGGCACTCCTTCCCGGTCTTCGCCTACACCTCTCCCATACGGGACGAGCAGGGGGAGGTTGTCCGCGTCATGAAGCTCGCGGTGGACATCTCGTCAGTGAAGCGCCTCCAAAAGCGCCTTCACAGAGCCCAGCAGCAGTTCCAGCAGCTCTTCCACGAGGTGCCGTGCTACATAACCGTTCAAAACCCAGACCTGAAGATCACCCACGCCAACCGGAAGTTTCGGGAGGACTTCGGGGACGAGAACGACTGCTACTGCTTCGAGGCGTACAAGCACCGGGACGAGCCTTGCCTGGACTGCCCGGTGGTGAAGACCTTCTCCGACGGCAGATCCCACCGCAGCGAGGAGGTGGTCACCTCCCTTGGGGGCGACCGCTACAACGTGCTGGTGCAGACCGCGCCCCTGCGCGACGGAAACGGGGAGATAACCCACGTGGTGGAGATGTCCACCAACATCACGGAGCTGCGCCAGCTCCAGGACCAGCTCACCTCCCTGGGGCTGATGGTGGGCTCCATCTCCCACAACCTCAAGGGCCTCATCACCTCCCTGGACGGGGGCATGTACCTGGTCAACACCGGGCTGAAAAGAAAGGACCAGGGGCG
>JAJRWW010000313.1 GCA_024276595.1 Myxococcota bacterium | reverse complement strand
TCATCCGGCGGTCTTGGTGGCAATGTGATCGTCGGTGCCATGCCGATATCCGATCACGCGAGATCATGCGATGCAAGCCCATTTTGTAACTGATCGACATGATCCAGGAATTGGACGCCAGCGCGGGCAGGCGCCACGAATCGGGGGCGGTAACCATGTACATACTGGTCAACACCTCGAGCGTGCGGGCGCCAGATTCCGTCCGATTGCAGCCTCCCCGTTTCCGGGTCACCACCGCAGGCCGTATCTGTCGCTCGGCATGGTTGTTCGTCGCCGGTACCCGTTCATCCCGGATGCAGCGCAGCACCGCATCTTGCCACTTTGTCAGGCGTGCGATCATCTTCTGGTTCGCGAGGAGCTTAGACCCAATGCCGATCAGATAAGCTGTAAATGGCCGACTTTGGTTGGTTTTCTGATTAGGCAGTTCCGCCTGACTGGCAACGACCGGGGCTGAGCTGCTGACTCCGATGTCCGAGTCATGATCGCTGCTGCTAAGAAGATTTGCAATCCGGAGATTGGAGGATCATTGTGGGGCGATCACCAACGGCAAGGTGGTCCCATGTCTCTGACCGATTCTCTCGCAGCAATCCTTGAATTCGACATTTCTGCGGCCTTTGATTGCTTCGGCCAAAAGCTCGACGCTGAGTGGATTGACGACGCGCTGGAGGAGACCGGTACAGCCTCGGTTCGGCGTCGCAAGCTGTCGGCTCCGTTGGTCGTGTGGCTGGTCATCGGAATGGCCTTGTTTCGAGACCGTTCAATCCAAGAGGTCGTCGGACACCTGGGACTCGTTCTTCCGAGCTCGAAGAAGAAGTGTTCCGCTGCCGACAAGACCATCGCGCCAAGCGCTATCCCGCAAGGGCGGTATCGAGTGGGCGCCTCACCGTTGGAAAGCATCTTCAGACGTACGTCCGAGAAATGGGCAAACGCTGCGGCTGATGAGAACCGATGGCGCGGTCTCTCGCTCTACGGCGCGGATGGTTCAACACTGCGGGTTCCAGACACCGATGAGAACCGCGAGGCCTTCGGTCTGCCGCCTTCGAGCCGAGGCCAGGCGAGCTACCCCCAGGTCCGGCTTGTCGCTTTGATGGCCTTACGCGCACACCTCATTGCGGGCGCTTCCTTCGGACCCTACAGAGGAAAGAAGACCGGTGAGCACAGCTTGGCGCAGCATCTGTGGCCTCAACTGCCTGATCAATCATTGGTCATCATGGACAAGGGCTTTATCGACTACGCGCTCTTCTACCGCCTGAGCCACGCCACACCGGAGACGGTCACCGGCCGTAAGCATTGGCTCGTGCGGGCCAAGAAGAACCTTCGATGGAAAACACTCGAGGTGTCTGGCAAGGACGATGAGCTGGTCGAGCTGACCATCAGCTCCGCCGCGAAAAAGAAGGACCCAGAGCTGCCCAAGAAGATGGTCGTGCGGGCCATCCGCTACCAGGTCAAAGGCTATAAGCCCCAGACCCTGCTGACCTCCTTGATCGATCCCGAGCAATACCCTGCCGTCGAAGTCGCCGGGCTCTATCACGAGCGCTGGGAACTGGAGCTCGGCTATGACGAAATCAAGACGCACATGCTCGAGCGCCAAGAAGCCCTTCGCAGCAAGAAACCCGAAGGCGTTCGACAGGAGATCTGGGGCATCCTTCTGGCCTACAATCTCGTCCGAAAAGAGATGCTCGACGTCGCCGAAGCGGCGGGAGTGGAGCCGCTCAAAACCAGCTTCCGCCACTCGCTGCAGCTCATTCGGGTTTTCTGTCTGGTCGAAGCTTGGACTTGCGCACCGGGCAATATCCCCAAGCGACTCTCAGCCCACCTTGAGATGATGGAGAGCCTTCTCATCTTGCCCGAACGTCGCTACAAGCGACACGTGAAGATCAAGATGAGCAGCTACAAAAGAAACCCAGGGCGACCGATCACCAAGGGGTCGAAATGATCCAACAATCCCCTTATCTGACCGGCATTGGTGCTAAACTGCACCGGTAAGGTGATCGGCTCTGGAGCAATGCGTAAGGGAGCGGACACCAGAAAGAAGAAGTGAGACCATGCCCGTTTTCATCTGGGAAGGGCGCACGCGTAGCGGTGAGGCGCGCAGCGGCGAGACCGAGGCCGACAACGAGCAGGCCCTGTCCAACCTGCTGCGGGCCCAGCAGATCAGCCTCACCAAGACCCGAAAGAAGTCCCGGGAGCTGAGCCTGCAGATCCCCTTCTTGAGCGGGGTTGGGACAAAGGACCTGGTGGTCTTCACGCGCCAGTTCGCGACCATGATCGACGCCGGGCTGCCGCTGGTGCAGTGCCTGGACATCCTGGGCAACACCACCACCAACCAGAGATTCAGCAAGGTGCTGCTGGAGGTGAAGGCGAGCGTGGAGGGAGGAGAGACCTTCTCCAAGGCCCTGGCTCGCCACCCGAAGGTGTTCGACAGCCTGTTCACCAACCTGGTTGCCGCTGGCGAGACCGGCGGGATCCTGGACACCATCATGAACCGGCTGGCCATCTTCATCGAGAAGAGCCAGAAGCTAAGGCGCCGCATCAAGGGCGCGATGGTGTATCCGGTCGCCATCCTGGTCATCACCGCGCTCATCCTCACCGTCCTGATGGTCAAGGTCATCCCGACATTCGAGCGGATGTTCAAGGACTTCGGAGCGGGATCGCTCCCTGCCCCCACCCTCATCCTCATCAAGGTATCCCATGGCTTCATCAACAATCTGCCATTCATTGTGCTCGCCGGCATCCTGATCGCGGTGGCCTTCACGTTCTTTCTGCGCTGGCCAAAGGGTCGGTACGCCTGGGACGCCTTTCTGCTGGGCTTGCCAGTGTTCGGCTCCCTAATCCGCAAGTCCATCGTGGCGAGGTTCTGCCGCACCCTGGGCACCCTGCTCTCCTCTGGCGTTCCAATCCTGGACGCCATGGAGATCGTGGCCAAGACCTCTGGCAACAAGGTCGTCGAGCGGGCGGTGTACTTCTCCCGGGACCGCATTGCAGAGGGCAAGGACATGGTCACCCCCCTCGGCGAGTCCAAGGTCTTCCCGGCCATGGTGATCCAGATGATCGGGGTGGGTGAGCAGACCGGCGCGCTGGACGCCATGCTCCAGAAGGTGGCGGACTTCTACGAGGACGAGGTGGACGTGGCCGTGGAGAGCCTCACCAGCCTGCTCGAGCCCATCATGATGGTGTTCCTGGGGGGCCTGGTGGGCGGGGTGATCATCGCCATGTACCTGCCCATCTTCGACCTGGCAGGGAACATCAAGGCTCAGTGATCTCCGCGCATATAGATCCCGTGGTCTCAGCGCCCCTCTCCCCACCCCAGGAGCGGGGGCCCGCGCAGGCCCAGTCGGGCCGCAAGATCGTCTACCTGATGGTCTTCCGGGTCGGGCTCATCACGCTGCTTTTCGGGATCCTGGCGCTGGTGCTTCTCCTCTCTGAGCGCCCCCTTCGCCTGGCCTCCCAGTACTCCCAGGCGATCTTCACCCTCGTCGTCCTGGCGTACGCCTGCTCCCTCGCCTACGCGGCTCTGTTTGGGCTGGTGAAGCACAAGGAGCAGTTCTTCGCCGTGCAGGTGGCCATGGACGTGCTCCTTGTCAGCACGCTGGTTCACCTGACCGGCGGCGCCCTGTCGGTCTACTCCTTTCTCTTTCCGCTGCTCGTGGTGGAGGCCACAATAGTTTTTTTCGCCCGGGGAGCCCTGGTGGTCACCGTCGCTGTGACCCTGGCCTACGTGGTGGTGGTGGTGGGAGGTTGGGTGGGCTACATCCCCCCGGTGGCGGACCAGCCCCTGCTCCCATCCCAGGCATCGGTTGAGGAGCTGGCCCAGGGCCTCGTGCTGAATATCGGCGGGCAGACCTGCATCGCCATCCTGGCCGCGTTCCTGGCCAGACAGCTCCGTTCGGCAGCCCACCGGGTGGCTCAGCAGCGCCGAACCATAGGTGACATCATTCGCCTCAACGCCAACGTGCTGCAGTCGCTGCAGACGGGGCTCGTCACAACGGATGGCGAGGGTGCGATCACCAGCGCCAACCGCGCCGCCGCCAGGCTGCTGGGACGCAGCGAGAACCAGCTCGCCGCCCTATCCATCGGCGAGGTCCTGCCCCAGGTGAGCCCTCACGAGTCGTCCGAGCCCATCCAGCGATTCCGAACCACCCTCCCCCCTGTCCCGGGAGCGCTCCACCCGACGCCGGTGGAGGTGCGCGTCTCTCCCCTTTGGGACAGGGACCGCCGGCGCTCCGGCTCCCTGGTGCTGCTGGAGGACCTCTCGGAGATATCCTCAATGGAGGACCGGGTGAAGCGGGCCGAGCGCCTGGCCGCCCTGGGTCGGCTCGCCGCCGGGATCGCCCACGAGATCCGCAACCCGCTGGCCTCGGTGTCGGGCTCGCTGGAGCTTTTGCAGTCCATGGAGAAGGCCTCCGAGGACGACCGGCGGCTGCTCTCCATTGCTCTGCGCGAGGTGGACCGCCTGGCCTCGCTGGTGACCAGCCTGCTGGACTACGCCAGGCCGCGGCCCCTGGTGCCCATGGAGCTGGACCTGCTGGAGCTGGTCACGGAGGTGGTCTCGGCCTGCCAGCAGGATCCCGCATTCGAGAAGGTGGAGGTGCGGGTTGGCTGCTCAGAGGGTGGCTGCCGGGCCGAGGTGGACGCCGGGCAGCTCAGGCAGGTGCTGTGGAACCTGCTGCGCAACGCGGCCGAGGCCCAGCCAGAGGGACGGATCGAGGTGGAGCTGGCCAGGGCGACGGACGTTACGGACGCGGTGCTCATCTCGGTTACCGACGCGGGGCCGGGCATTTCCGCCGAGGACCTGGAGCATGTCTTCGAGCCGTTTTTTACGACCAAGGCCGCCGGCTCTGGCCTGGGCCTGGCCATAGTGCACCGGATTGTCGAGGAGCACGGGGGCTCCGTGGACGTGTCCAGCCCCCTGGAAGGAGGGGCTGGCACCCGGATCACCCTGCGTCTGCCAGACCACGTGCCAGAGACGACCCCGGTGCCAGAGACGACCCCGCCATCCGACCGGCGGAGCCGGGTCGCCGGAGATGAAGCCGAAAAGGAAGCAGGGAAGCGGAAGGTTCCGTTGCCGTCAGATGGAGCTGAGGGGGATCGAACCCCTGACCTCTAGAGTGCGATTCTAGCGCTCTCCCTAGCTGAGCTACAGCCCCAGAAGCGGGAGCGTAGATAGCAAACAGCGTGCTGGGTGTCAAGGGAGCCCCGCAGGGCGCAGGGGACTGGCTGGCAATCCCGCTGGCAGTGGATAGAATGCCTGGAGGGAGCAGAGACTTCGGAGATGCAGCCGCCCGCCACATTCAGTGCCGAGGACTTGAGCCACCTGAACCGCGCCAGCGACCTGGCCGAGGAGCTCACGGGCGACTTCTTTCAGCTCGGCGGTTTTGGCCCGCGGCGCTACCTGTACGACGTGGCCACCGCCTTGCAGCTCACCGAGGAGGAGGTTGCCACGGACGCCTTTGCCCAGCTCTGCCGCTACGTGGCGGCGCCCCCCAGGCCTGGGGATCGAGATCGCCCGGGGCGCTACTACCGCATCTGCCTCCAGGACGACAACATCCTCGCCGCGGTGGGCAAGGCTAGGGGCCGCTTCGACCTCAACACGCTGCTTTGCTACATCATGACCCACGAGCTGATTCACATCGTGCGCTTCGAGCGGTTCTTGCACCCGTTCCTCACCGATCCCCGGGCTCGGCTCACCGAGGAGCAGCGCGTGCACGGCCTCACCTTCGACATCCTCTCGGGCCTGGAGGATCCGGCCATGAGGTCCCTGCTGGGCTACTACCGCACCCACCGCATCCCCCGCTGCCTCTGAGGTCATCCATCCCCCTCGCGCCATCACACCTTGACGCAACGCGTCGCCGTAAACTATGTTGTTTGGCGCTGGCAAGCTTCATATCAGAAAGGAGAGCCCATGAAAGACGTACAGGGCAAGACCGCCCTCATCACCGGTGGGGCCATGGGCATGGGCCTGCTCTGGGCGAGGCGCTTCGCCGCCGACGGCGTGAACCTGGTGCTGTGGGACATCAAGGCCGAGGAGATGGCGCGGGCCGCAGAGGAGCTGCGGGGCCAGGTGGACGTGATGACCCAGGTGGTGGACGTGTCCGAGAGGGAGCAGATCTACAAGGCCGCCGTGAAGGTCCAGGCAGAGACCGGGGGTGTGGACATCCTGGTAAACAACGCCGGCATCGTCTTTGCGAAGCCTTTCTTGGAGACCCCGGACGAGCACATCAGCGCCACCATCGACGTGGACCTGAAGGCGCTTTTTTGGACCATGAAGGCCTTTCTGCCGCGAATGCTGGAGCTCAACTCGGGCCACATCATCAACATCTCCAGCGCCTCGGGCTTCATCGGGGTGCCCCGCATGCCCGCCTATGTGGCCTCCAAGTGGGGGGTCATCGGGCTCACCGAGTCGGTGCGCCTGGAGGTGCGAGCCATGCACAAGGACGGGGTGGGCTTTACACTGTTTTGCCCGAGCTTTGTGGACACCGGGATGTTCGAGGGTGCCAAGGCGCCGCTGCTGACGCCCATCCTCACCCCGGACGAGGCTGTCCGCATAGCCTACGAGGGCTTCCGCGACGGCAAGTACATGATCACCGCTCCCTGGATGGTTGGCCTGACCCCGGCCCTGAAGGGGCTGTTGCCCTCCAGGCTCTTTGACACCATCTCCGACCTGTTCGGAGCCACCAGCTCCATGGACGAATGGAAGGACACTCGCCACAAGGGCTGAGATTGCCTACCGCCAGAGCTTGATCTTTCCGTCCCTGCCCCCGCTCACGACGAGGCGGCCGCCAGGTGCCGCCGCCACGGCAAAGACCTGACCCCTGTGTGCAGCCTTGACCTCGTAAGGGGACTTCAGCTTTGTGTCGAACAGCAGCAGCTTGCCCCTGAATGTGCCACCCACCACCCTGCTGGATCCGGGCGCCCGGGCCATGCAGATGACCGCCGGGCTCCTGCGGTCAGAGAGAGACCTGCCGTCTCTCACCGCGCTCCGGCGCAGGTGCTGGTCGTCCGAGGCCGAGATCACCCAGTCTCCTTTGGTCGAAAAGAGGACCGCGTTCACCGCGTAGCGGTGACGGCGGATGGAGCGCAGGAGCTTGCGCCTTCCAACGTCCCAGAGCCGCACGGCGTGATCCCAGCCGGCGCTGGCCAGGAGCTTCCCGTCGTCGGAGAAGGAGACGTGGTTGACCCAGGAGGTGTGCCCCGTAAGGAGCCCCTCGAGCTTGCCCGTGCTCGGATCTAAGAGGGAGATCTGCTGGGCCTGGCCTGCCACCGCCAGGAGCTTCCCGTCGGGTGAGAAGGCCAGGCTCTGGGGGTAGCCCCTGAGCGGGCCGACACGGCGCAGGAGCCGCCCGGTGGTCACCGAGACCAGGTCCACTCTGAAGCTCCGCCACCCAACCGCCAGGGTCTTGCCGTCCGGGGAGAAGGCCAGGGTCGCCACCGGGCCGCCAGTGCTCTTGAGCCACCGGGTCCTTCGGCCCTTGAGGTCATAGAGGATCACCTGATTGGAATCTCCGCCCGCCGCCAACAGCAGCCCCTTGGGCCCCACCGCCAGCGCCCGCACCGGCAGAACCCAGCCGGTGCGCACCTCTCCCAGGTAGCGTCGGGATCGGGCGACGGCAAGGGTGGGGACAAGGGTGAGGACCAGCATGGGCAGCAGCCAGGCCGTCC
>JAJRWW010000312.1 GCA_024276595.1 Myxococcota bacterium | reverse complement strand
TGGGCGCCTCTCAGGTGCTGCTCGCCTCCAGCGGGAAGGTCTACGGGGATCCCGTGACGCTGCCCACGGGGGAGGACCACCCGGCCGAGCCCACCACAGCCCTGGGCGCGTTGAAGCTCCTGGAGGAGTCGGTGCTGGGCCGCGGCCTCCGAGCTGTTGGCATGGAAGGCGCCATTGGCGTCACCGCCTTGAGGATCTTCAACGTGTACGGGCCAGGCCAGCGCACCGAGTTCGTGCTGCCCCACCTGGTAAGCTCCCTGCACGACGGCCTCCCCCTGCGGGTGGGTGAGCTCTCGCACCGCCGGGACTTCGTGCACCTGGAGGACGTGTGCGCGGCCTTCGAGGTGGCGCTGAAGAGGCCCGCCCCTGCCGGCGAGCTGCGGGTCCTGAACGTGGGCACTGGTCGTTCCGTCTCAGTTGGTGAGCTGATCGATCGTCTGGCAGCCCTGTCCGGCCTCTCTCCCGAGCTGATCCAGGAGCCGGGCCGCCGCAGGCCAGCGGAGGCCCCGGAGGAGCGCGCGGACGTGTCCCGGCTCGAGGGCCTGGGCTGGAAGCCGCGAGTGAGCCTCTCCCAGGGCCTCCGGGCCCTGTGGGAAGGGAGGAGAGTGAGTCTCTGAATCCTTGCTGGTGATTAGGGGAAGATCTTTCGGGCGGCCCTGGTAAGCGGTCCAAAGACCGACTGACACCGAGGAGACCGTCCATGACTCGCCTTCGTCCATTTGCTTGGTGGTTGGTTCTTGTTTTGGGCTTCGGGGGCCCCTTGCTCGTTGGCAGCCTGAAGATCCGCTCGGCTCCAGCGTTTCCCCAGCGCGCCCCAAGGACCCAAGAAGAGGTGCTGGCCGCCATCCCCACCCAGCCTGGAGTGCTGATCAACATCCACCGTGGGATCTTTCCTGCCACTGGAGCCATCACCCTCTTGGGTCAGCGGGCCACCCTGGCGCTGCGAAGGGGGCTATTGGGCAACACGAGCGCGGCCATCCGGTGGCGCTCCGCCCAGGTGCTTACCCAGCTCCGCGACTCGTCGGCCCTGCCGGAGCTGCACCAGGCGCTCAAGGACTGGAACCCCAGCGTGCGTCACCAGGTGCTCCTGGCCCTGGCATACCTGGGCAACGCCCACAGCGTCCCGCTCATCCTCCAGCGCCTCGGAGATCCCCAGGAGTCGGAGACAAACCGGAGAGCGGCGATCTTCGCCCTGGGCAAGATTGGTCACCCAATGGCCGCGTCGGCCATCGAGGCTCAGTACCTCAAGGCCACCGAGCGGCCGGACATCCGCCTGGCCGCGGTGACGGCTTTTTGGGATCTCCGGCAGAGGGTGCCCGCCAGCCGGCTCCGCAAGCTCTTGCACCGGGCGCTCGCCGACGACAGCTCCAGGGTCGTGCGGCGCGCTGCCATCGGTTGCGGCATCTTGAAGGACCGTACAGCCCTGCCGGCCCTGGAGAGGCTCCTCGGGGGGAGGGTGAAGATGCTGCGAAACGTGGCCGCCTACGTCATAGGACAGATTGGAGACTCGAGGGGGATCGGGATCCTCGTGCGAGCGCTTCCCAGGGTTCGCAGCGGTCGGCTGCTAAACAACATCTCCTTTGCGCTGCAGCGCCTCAGATCCCCCAGCCTTTGGAAGCACCTGAAGGGGCTGCTCACCCACCGCCAGGCCTTCGTCAGGCTCAACGGCGCCTTCACGGTGGGTGAGATGCAGCTCTCCCAGGCACGACCGGTGCTGGAGAGGTTGCTGAGAGATCCCAACCGCTCGGTCCGGACCCAGGCGATTGTCGCCCTGGCCAAGCTCGGTGACAAGGGAGCCATCCCGGCCCTGGAGGGGATGACCAGGGGAGCGAACGTGGCCTACAGGCGGCTCGCCCTGCGGGCTCTGTTGTACATCTCCGGCGCAAAGCGCCACCGTGACATGTTCTTCAAGCTGGCCACAAAGGGAGCCATGGCACGGGACGCGGCCCTCGCCCTGGCCGCGCGCCAGGACCGCCGGGCGGCCCCCATGCTCTTCTCCATCATCCGGAGGAGGGCGGATGCCCTGGCCTGGCGGGCAGCCCGCTCCTTGCCCAGCGCTCTGCTCGGGCCTCTCGTTTCCGCGAGGCTGCGCCAGTGCATGGCCAGCAACGACCTCAGGCTGATTCCCGAGATGATCGAGTACCTCGGGGCCAGGCGGCTGCGAAGGGTGGAGCGGCAGCTCTTGGGCCTGCTGTTTAGGAACTGGAGTCGGCTGAAGACCCGTCGGGTGCGCCACCGTCAGGTGATGCTGGCCATAATGGGAGCGCTGGGCAAGATGGGCGATCCGCGGCTCAGGACGTGGCTGTCGTACTTTGCGCGTCACCGCGACTACCGGGTGCGCATGGGGGCGCTCCTGGCCCTGGCCCGGCTGGGGGATCGGGGCTCCCTCGGGGTCCTGGTGGGAGCCCTGCAGCAGGCGGCAGACAATCGGCGGCCCTACCTGGCGAGGCTCCTGGGCAGCCTCCCGGCCAAGACCCTCAGGCCGGCGCTCGCACCGCTGCTCAGGCGAAAGGATCCCTACCTGGCCCTGGCGGTGGGTGCCGCGCTGCACTACGGCGGCGAGGCCCGCAACAGGCAGCTCCTGCAAGGTCTGCGATCCAACCAGGCCAAGGTGCGCCAGCGAGCCCGCTTCTACCTGTCGCAGGGCCTGGACCGACCGCGGCTGCGGCAGCTCGTGGCCATGCGCAGGGTCGAGAGAGACCCGGTGGCCAAGGCGGAGCTGGATCGCGTCATCAGGAGCCACGCGCCGAGGATGGGCGTCTTCCAGGACTTCTCTCCACGTGAGGTAGTGCTTTATTGAAGGGGAGAGGTGACCCGGTCGGGAGGGCACGGCCCTGGGCGCTCGCATGCGTCGCCCTCACGCCGGCCGTGGCCCTGTGCCTCTTCGACCCTGTCCACTTCACCACCTTCCGGCCGCCCAAGCTGGCGGTGGCCTGGGCGGGGCTCGGGCTGGGCCTGGTCGCTGCCGTGAGGGCGAGGTGGAGGGCGCGGTGCCCTGGGCGTCCATGGGAGCAGCTCCCCTGGGTGCTCCTTTTGGGCTGGGGCGCCCTGTCCCTTCTGTGGAGCCCTGCCCCTGGGCGCGGGCTGGTGCAGCTTGCCATTTTGGCGCTGGGGTGGGCAATGCTCGTGCTGGCCGGAGAGGCCCTGGGAGATTGCCGCGGGGAGCAGCTCAGCGCTGGCGGTAGAAGGCTCGAAGGCAGCCGCAGGGCGGTGCTGCTCGCCTGGCTGGCGGCTGGCGTGGCCTGCGGCCTGGTGGCGCTCTACCAGCGCATCTGGGGTTGGCGCCTGGGCGTGCACCAGGTCACCGGGACCCTGGGAAACCCCAACCTGTTGGCCACGGTGCTTCTGCTGCTGGTTCCATCCGCACACACATTGATTCGCGCCGGGGAGTCGCGAAGGACTCGCCTGTTGGGCGCGCTCGGAATGTGCCTGTTGCTGGCCGGCATCTGGGCCACTCGGTGTCGGGCCGTGAAGATAGCGCTGTTGGCCATGGTCACCTACTGGCTGGCCACCTCGCCCTGGAGGCCGCGCCGGCGCCTGCTGGCTGTCTTCGGCCTCTGTGCTCTGGCCCTCTGCGGCGCCCTGGTCTGGCAAGGTCCTTTGGGCGAGGAGCTGGCGGGACGGATCTGGCTGGCGCGGATCTCCCTGGGCGCCGTGGAGGAGCATGTCTGGCAGGGAGTCGGCATGGGAGGGTATCCCAGCGCCGCTGCCTGGTCCCAGGCATCGCTCCTTGCCCGGCAGACAGGACCCTGGTCCAACCTGCACGACGCGCACAGTCAGCCTCTGATGATCCTGGCCGAGCTGGGTCTCGTGGGTCTGGTGGATGCTGCTCGTGCTCTCTGGCCCCGTGCGTGGCTGCCTGGACGGCGGACGCCACCTCGTGGGTCGCGATGCGGTGGCTGCCTGGGTAGGGTTGGGCGTCATGGGGCTGAGCGAGACCGTGCTGCTGTCTCCGGTGGTGGTGCTGCTGGGCTTTGGCTGGCTCGCCCTGGGTAGGGGCGTGCGCCCCATGGTGCCCTTGGAAGGTCCGGGCGCCCGCGCCCCATGGCTCCCAGGAGCCCTGCAAGGGGTGGGCGTGGCAGGCCTGCTGGTTGCAGGTCTTTGGGTGTCCTCTGGCCACCTCCTGGCCAGCTACCACCTGGGAGGAGGCCTGGCCCTGGCGAGCCGGGCCGGGCCCCAGAGGGTGGACACCCTCCGCCTCGCCGTTGCCCGATACAGCGCCGGCCTGGCTTATGGCTGGGATCGCTCGGAGCTGCTGCTCCACCGGGCGATGGCCCTCCGTGAGCTGGATCGCCCGGAGCAGGCGCGGCAGGACATGGAGGCGTCCTTTCGGCAGCTTCCCAGCCCTGGGAGGGCCCTCTTTCTGGGAGACCTGGCCCTGGGCCGCCGCCGTGTGGAGGAGGCCGCTTCCTGGTATCGGCTGGCAGTGCGGCTCCATCCCCGCTACGCTCGTGGCTACAACAATCTCGGCGTGGCTCACCTGCGCGCCGGGAGGGTCGTCCAGGCCTGTCGCTTTCTGCGTCGAGCGCTCTCCCTGAGGCCCTCAGACCACGCCATCCGAGCCAACTGGACGAGACACTGCCCCAAAAAGGCCGCCTTCACTCCCCACCGCGCTCCCACCTCCGAGGTCGCTCCCACGGTGCAAAGGGTGCATTGAAAAGGCCGCAGAGGAGGCAGCTCCTCGCCCACCTGTCAGCCCAAAAGCTGCCGCCATCTTGCGCAGCAATGCGTTGATGGGAGACTATGCACTGTGTCCAGGTGCTGTCCTCTCATGCGCGTCAGCCACAAGGAGGTTGGCGGCGCCTTTGGAGGGGCGGGAGATCCGAGCGTGAAGCGTCCCATGACCGCTGTCTACATCAACCCCCCTCTCTGGGCTCCGCCCGACCCCATCGACTGTCCTCCTTTCGCCTTCCTGGGCTCCTTGCACGGGGCAGCGGCTCTCCAGGAGCAGGGCGTCCGGGTGCGGCTGTTGGAGTCCTTTGTTCTCACAGAACCGCTGCTCGAGGGGGGCTGGGTGCGCCTGGGACCAGAGCCGGCGGCCCTGGTCTCCGAGGTGGGGGATGAGCCCAACCTGGTGGTAGTGCACTTCTCCCCATTTGCGCGCCTGGAGCGCAACCTGAGCCAGGTGCTGGCGCCGCTTCTTGCGGGGCTGGCGCGTCCGGGGAGAACCCTGGTGCTGGCAGATGGATCCCTGGGAGAGACGCACCACGTGGCAACGGATCCGGCCTGGCTCTTCGAGCGCTTTCCCGAGCTGGACGCCTGGGCCAGCCGGGAGCCGGAGAGGCCCCTGGAGGCCCTGGTCGCTGGCTGCTCCCACCCGCGCCTCTTTCTCCGTTCTGGGGCCGCAGGTGTGAGCCGTGGCGCGGGCCCCAACACCCAGCGCTCTCGCTGGCCCAGCCCCCTGGGCTCGTGCGACATTCCGGCCACCGTGGCCTGGCTCGGATCCGCCGCGCTGGAGCCCTGGATGCCCGGGCGCGGCCAACTGCGCCTGTTCCCCTATGTCGCCAGCCGGGGCTGCCCCCACCGGTGCAGCTTCTGCACCTCGGAGACCGGGCGTCGGTACGCCGGGTTGCCCCTGGACCGGGTGCGGGCCGACCTGACGCTCCTGCGGGATGAGGGGGTGCAGCAGGTGTGGCTCCTGGACGCCATCGCCAACGCCAACCGCCAGCGGTTCTTGGGCCTGCTGGAGATCTTCGAGGATCTGGGGCTCCGTATCGCGCTCCCCAATGGGCTGCGCATAGACAGGCTAGACCCGCCCATGCTCGGGCGCCTGGCGCGGCTCGCCGACCGGGTGCCCATGTCCTTGGAGTCGGCCGACGAGGAGGTGCTGGCCTCCCTGGGCAAGGGGCTCTCCGTGGCGCGGGCGAGGAAGACCTTGGAGGCGGCGGCCGAGGCGGGCCTCCCCACCGCTGTGCACTACATCATCGGCGCCCCCCAGGAGACCGCGGCCCAGGTGAACCGCACTTTGAGCTTCGCCTTCGAGGCCCGGCGCCGCTGGGGGGCGGAGCCCCTGGTGCAGCCCCACGTTCCACCCTCCCTGCTGGCTGTCCCCACAGGCGGCGGCGGGGGGCTCGGGGGTGACTTCTACGGGGCCTTTGGCAGGAGCCCGGTGGCGACCCCTGGTGCCATCGAGCCGGGGCTGCTGCGGCGCTTCCTGGACTCGGTGGACCGCCGGCTGGCCGCGCCCGGCCAGGCCAAGCTCATCCTGAACCTGAGCTACCGCTGCAACAACGAGTGCGTGTTCTGCTCTGTGGGTGACAGGGAGCGGGTGGACGGCAGGCTGGAGGACCAGCTCGCCGCCCTGGAGGGGGCTGCTGCGCGAGGTGTGCGGCTGCTGGACGTGGACGGGGGCGAGCCCACCCTCTACCCGAGCCTGTTTCGCGTGCTGGACCGGGCCCGTGAGCTGGGCTTTGAGCGGATCACCGTGACCACCAACGGAAGGATGCTCGGCTACGAGGGGCTCGCGGCGCGGCTGGCCCAAAGGGAGGTGGAGCTCCTCGTTTCGCTGCACGGCGCGAGCGCGGCGGTGCACGACGCCATCACCAGGGCAGATGGCAGCTTCGAGCAGACCCTGGCCGGCATCAGGCTGGCTCGCAGGCACTTCGAACGGCTGGGAGTAAACACCACCGTGGTGGCGGGCAACCTGAGCCAGCTCTCCGAGCTGGGTCGGCTGCTGCTCTCCATGGGGGTGGACACCTGGAACGTGCAGCTCGTGACCCCCTTCGGTCACGCCATCGGTCGCGGGGAGCTGGCGCCCGATCCCCGGGAAACAGTGGGCATCCTGAAGGAGCTGCGGAAGCGGCTGCCCGGGCGGCTGGAGCTTCGGGTGGTGGGCATGGCACCATGCGAGCTGGGCGAGGACGAGGCCCTTGGGTTGGATGACCACCACAAGGTGGTGCGGCAGATGCTCTTCGTGGACGGGGCGCAGGTGAGCCTGGGAGACTACCTGGACGAGCGCCGCTCCCACGATGCAGCCTGTGACCGCTGTGCTCGCAGGCTCCTGTGTGGAGGCCGGTGGGACTTCGAGACCGACTTCGAGGATCGGCACAGAGGGGGACCGTCTCCCAGGAGGCCGGCCGGCTCTGAGCCCGGAGCCGCCGCTGGGCCTGCCGAGGGTTTGAAGGTCCGGCCCGGCGCGCGCCTGCTGGACATCATCGCCGGGTACTCCTGCAACCTGGTCTGTGACTACTGCTCGGTCACCGAGCAGATGCGCAAGGTGCAGATGAGCACATCCCAGGTGCTGTCGTACCTGAGGCAGGGGCGCGCCCAGGACATCGGCTGCGTCAACTTCGGAGGGGGAGAGCCCACCATCCGCCCGGACATCGTGAAGCTCACCCGCGCGGCCCGCAGGCTGGGCTACGCCACCATCCGATACCAGACAAACGGGCTGCTGTTCGCCTACGGGGACTTTGCCAGGCGGGCGGTAGAGGCCGGGCTCAACCGGCTGCACCTGAGCCTGATGACCAGCCGGGCCGACCGCTATGATCGCATCACAGGGCTTGGGGGCTCGCTGGAGATGGTGCTCCAGGGGCTGACCAACCTCCGCCCTCTGCCCGTGACCCTGGTGGCGGATCTCATCCTCAAGGCCGACACCTACCGGGACGTGCACCGGACTGTGGAGTTTTTCCTGGGCAAGGGCATCACAGAGGTGAACCTGCTGCTGGTGAGCCTCACCGGGCGAAACGCCCAGCACCCGCGGTCGCTGGTGCGGGTGTCCACCATGCGACCGCATATCCTGAGGGCGCTGGAGCTGGGCCGAGAGCATGGGGTCGTGGTCAAGGTGAGGAGCATCCCCGCCTGCATGTTGCCCGGGTACGAGGACCACGTGGTACGGCTCGGGGAGGAGGATGTCTGGATCGTGACTCCGCGCTCGGCCTTCTGGCTGCTGGACTCCGAGGTGTCGGCCAACCGCCTGGCTCCTGGCTGCGCTGGCTGCGCGATCCAGGGGGCCTGCTGGGGCCTGCAGCCCGACTACCTGGCGCGCTTTGGCGACGGTGAGGTGAGGCCCTTCAGGAGGCCCCCGGAGCCCCTCCGGGACGGCCCAGCCCGCCAGGAGGCAGGTGGGTGAGGAACCTCGAGATCAGCCTGGGCAAGGTGTGCAACAACCGCTGCGTCTTCTGCGCCACGGGGGAGCAGAGCCGCAACATCAGGGGCTGGATGGACCCGGAGGAGGTCCGCCGCTCCCTGAGAAAGGGGAGGGAGGAGGGGGCCGAGTCCGTGGGCTTCGTGGGGGGCGAGCCCACCCTCCTGGGGGCGCTGCCAGAGCTGGTGCGGCTCGCCAGGGAGCTGGGCTACGTCCGCGTGGCCCTCTGCACCAACGGCCGCCGGCTGTCGAGTAGGCCCCTGCTCCAGAGCCTGCTGGAGGCGGGGTTGACCAGGGTGGCCCTCTCGGTGCACAGCCACCGGGCGGACCTGGAGGATCACATCACCGGGGTGCCTGGCGCCTTTCGCCAGAAGCTGTCCGCCCTGGAGCTGCTCACGGCCGCTCGCCGGGCTGGCCAGCTCCCCCATGGGCTGTCATTGAACACGGTGCTACATGCCCGGAACGTGGCGAGCCTCCCTCGCCTCGTCTCCTTCTTCCACCGGCGGGGGTGCGGGGACATGCGGCTTAACTTCATCCGCCCGGAGGTGGCCCCAGACCAGGCCCGCCGCTGGGTGCCAAGCTTTGGCCGCACCACGGGGCGCATCAGGGAGCTGCTGCTCTTCAACGAGACCCGGCTGGGGGCTCGGATCACCCTGGCCGACTTTCCCCTGTGTCGCCTGCCCTGGGAGCTGCTGGCCAACCCGCGGCTCAGGCGACGCTACCTGGGGGAGCCGCTGGATCTCGACACGAGGGTGGCCATGCACCGGCCCTCCGCAAAGGGGGGCACAAAGGAGTTCCAGTGGCGCGAGCAGCGGGTGGAGTACCTCAAGCGGCATCCGGCGGTGTGCGGTCGTTGCCCATTGCGCTCGGTCTGCGAGGGGGTCTGGCGTGGCTACCTGGACCTTTTCGGGGAGGGAGAGTTCGAGGACGGACCCAGGCTGGCCCGCATGGCGAGGTGACCCTGGAGCCGCTCGTGCGTCATGGCTGGGAGCGATCTGGGCGGGGCGATCGGGCGATCTGGCGCCGTTGACAATGGCTTGCCCCTGTGCTTGAAGTGGCGCACACGTAAGTATCTTCCCGCTTCTCGCCGGGGTGGCGGGTCTGCCCTTTTCGAGCAGCCGTTGCCTTGAGCCCGGCCTTGGAGCGTCACCCAAGGCCGGCAGGCGGAGCATCACCCAAGGAGAGACCGCAGATGAGCGCAAAGATCCTGTCAGGAAAAGACATCGCCAAGCAGATTCGGGCCGAGCTCGCCGAGGAGATAGCCCAGATGAAGGCGGACCACGACGTGGTGCCCGGTCTGGCCACGGTGCTGGTGGGGGAGAACCCGGCCTCGGTCTCCTACGTCACCAGCAAGAACCGCACATCCAAGAAGCTGGGCATGCACTCGGAGCAGATCAACCTGCCCGCAGACACCACCGAGGAGGCCCTGCTCGAGCTGATCCACAAGCTCAACAACGACCCGAAGATAGACGGCATCCTGGTGCAGCTCCCGTTGCCCAAGGACGTGGACGAGTCCAAGGTCCTCATGGCCATCGACCCTGGCAAGGACGTGGACGGGTTCCACCCGGTCAACGTGGGCAAGATGGTGGTGGGTGAGGCGGACTTTCTGCCCTGCACCCCGGCGGGCATTAAGCAGATCTTGATCCGCTCGGGGGTGGAGACATCTGGCGCCGAGGTCTGCGTCGTGGGCCGCTCCAACATCGTGGGCAAGCCCATCGCCAACATCTTGCTTCAGAAGGCCGAGGGCGCCAACGCCACTGTGACACTGGTGCACACCCGCACAAAGGACGTGCCCGCCCACTGCAAGCGCGCCGACATACTCATCGTGGCCGCCGGCGTGCCCAAGTACGTCAAGGGCGACTGGATCAAGCCGGGCGCGGTGGTGATCGACGTGGGCGTCAACCGCACAGGCACCACCGAGAGCGGCAAGGCAAAGCTGGCTGGCGACGTGGACTTCGACGAGGCCGTGGAGGTGGCGTCCGCCATAACCCCGGTGCCCGGTGGAGTGGGCCCCATGACCATCACCATGCTCATGGTCAACACGGTAAAGGCCGCCAAGATACATCACTGCATTGACTGACCGCTCTCCAGCGGCTAAGGGGCATCACAGCGATGCCCTTTTTTTCGAACGAACACTCGAACGAGCCAGCCCTCCAGGCCGGATCCTCTGGATTCTCCAGATCCTGTGGATCTTCTGGCCCGGGTAAGGCGAAAACAGGAAGCACGAGCGGGGGAGTCAGATGGCGAAGCTGATCGCGATGGCCGGCAAGGGTGGTACGGGCAAGACCACCTTCGCGGCCATGATAATTAAGGAGCTCATCGACAGCGGCCGGGCTCCCGTGCTGGCCGTGGACGCCGATCCCAACGCCACCCTCTGCGAGGCGCTCGGGGTACCCATGCCGCAGACCATCGGCATGGTGCGGGAGGAGTTTGGCAAGGCCGCAGACAGCCTGCCGGCGGGCATGACCAAGGGGCAGTTCTTCGAGTACAAGCTCAACGAGATCCTGGTGGAGGAGGAGGGGATGGACCTGCTGGTGATGGGGCGTCCCGAGGGGGCCGGATGCTACTGCTATGTGAACAACCTGCTGCGCGGGGCGGTGGAGTCCTTGTCGCAAAACTACAGGTACGTCGTGGTGGACAACGAGGCAGGTCTGGAGCACCTCAGCAGGCGCACGGCGAGCCACGTGGATCTCATGGTGATCATGTCCGACCACTCGGTCCGTGGGATCCGATCAGCGCATCGCGTCATCGAGCTAGCAGACGAAATGGGTCTGGAGGTGCTGAAAAAGCTGGTGCTCGTGAACATGATAGTTGGTGAGCGCTCGCTAACGGAGCCAGACCAGGCCGTCGACCAGGCCGTCATGGCTGAGGCAAAGAGGCTCGGCGTCGATATTTTTGCTGCAATACCGAGAGATTCGGATGTTTCCGCGGCAGACCTTGCGCAGCGCTCATTGCTCGAGCTGGGTGCTCAATCGCCAGCCGTGGCGGTGGCCAAGAAGGTGTTGGATTATATTGACGCTGAAACTCGATAGGTTTGCGAGGATTAACTAAGGAAGAGCACAGCATACGAAATAATAATACGTATGCCGTGTCGAAACGGCCACATTTTGGCTTTTCTAAAGTGGATTTTTTTGCAAATGTGTCGGCGTCGACAAACGGATGGAACCTATCTGCCAGGAGACGAGCCATGTCCTCTGATCTGATCAAGAAGAAATCTAACACCGGGGAGGATGTCGAGGTTCTCGGCCCCACCTACGAGCCCGGCCAGCCCGACTACAAGGGCGACTGGCGGCGCCGCCTTGGTGACCGTGAGG
>JAJRWW010000311.1 GCA_024276595.1 Myxococcota bacterium | reverse complement strand
TGAGCGCCCCCCTCAGGCGCCTGGCCGGCCTGGCGCGCTCGCCCGCCGCCACAACCGGCCCACCCAGGCCGCAAGCGCTCCAGGCGCCAGGGCCCGCAGGCCTCGCCTTCGAGGCCTGGGCCTCGGGCAACCTCCAGCGAGCGCGGCGCCTGCTCTCTTTGGCCATCTCTGCCGAGCGCGGGCGCGGCAGCTCCCGCTGGAGTGGCTGGGCGAGGCTGGCGCGACTGACCCGGCTCGTACAGGGCCACGCCGCCGAGATGCAGCTCCTCTCGGACCTGGCTGCCCAGAGCCCGCGCCTCGGGCGACGCGCAGTGCGCTGGCTGCTGGACCGAGGGGACCTGGCGGCGGCCCTCCACCTGGCGGGCTCTGATCAGATGGGCCTCGTGGTCGCCAGGCTGCGCCACCTGGGCAAGCTCCTGGGGCGCTGGAGCCTGGGCACCGACCGGAGCGTGCTCGAGCGCTGGGCTCGCCGCCGGGGCGCTCTGGCGGCCAGGCGAGCGTGGGCTCACGTGGCCCGGAGCATCTCCCGCGCGGCTGCCCACCCCTCCGCGGGCCTTGGGCAGATGCTGGAGCTGGCCGCCAGCGGCAGAGCCAAGGGAGCCGAGGCCCTGGCGGAGCGTCTCTTCTCCAGGGAGGCGGGGCGACCACGGCCCTGGCGCGCCCTCCAGCCCAGGGACGCTGTCTGGTGGGCCTGGCTGGCACAGGTCCGCGGCAACCGGAGCGCGGCGGTGGAGCGGCTGCGGCTCCTGCTGTACCGGGCTCCAGGCGGCTTCGCTCACCTGGAGGTGGTGATGCAGGCCATGGCGCGGCTCGGGCTCGGGCGAGAGGCGGGGCGCCTGGCGGACGAGCTGTATGAGAGGGGTCTGGAGGACCCGGCTCTGCTGCGGCTGGTGGTCCTGGGAGCCACGGTGGCGGGCCGCCCCGCCAAGGCGGAGCTGGCCTTGACCGACTGGGCCTCGAGCGCGGGGCGTCCGTACGATGTCTATCTCCTGGCGGCGCGCTGGGCCGCGCTCCGGGGAGACCATCGCCAGGCCGCGGCCATGGCCGCCAAGGCCCTCGCCTGGAGTGGCCTCCATCCCCTGCGCGCTGGGCTGGCCGCCCTGGGCCACCAGTGGCTGGCCGGGAGGCGCCGGGAGGCCCGGCGCACCGCGGCCTGGCTCCTGGCGCGCTTCCCCGGGGACGCACGCGACTCTGTCTCCTTGGCAGTGGCCAACCGTCTCCTCGGGCTCGGGGCAGGGCAGGCGGGGAAGGCCTATCTGCCAGCGGGCAGAGCCTCTCCCCTGCAGAGCCTCTGGCGCCGCCCGCGGGCGTTGCTCCGCAGGGCCTCGGGGCTGATTCGATCTCAGCCCCTCTCCGAGCGCTGGCTCGCCCTGGCGGCCATGGCGGCCGCGTCCTTGCACCGCCAGGCTTTGGCGGATGGCTTTCTGAATCGTCTGGCCAGGCTCAGCCCGGGCGCCGAGCTGCTCCCCCGAGCGCTGGTGCTGGCCAGCCGAGGCAAGCCGCGGTCGGCAGTGGCGCTGCTGGCGCTGCTGGCTGCAGGGACCAGGGCCAGGCCCGCGGTCCGCTGGCTTCTGTGGCTGGGCTCGAGCCTCGCGGCGAGGGGGGGGCTCAGGCGTCTGGCAGCGCGTCTGGCCAGCCTGGCCGCCCTTGCAGGGGCTCCTGGCTCCGCCGCCCCCCGGGCAGACCTCCACCGGATGACAGCGCTGGCCAGAGGTCGGCTGTTGCCCCTCGAGATCCCGTGGGATATGCTGGGCACAAGGAGTCGGTGGCAGAGACCATGAGCATCAGCCATGTCCGCCTTGCTGGCCTCAGCTCGCGGGAACGAGCCAGGGCCCAGCAGCTCCTGGGGCCACCCGGGCGGCTCGCGCTGTCTCTGGCCCTGGCGCGGGCCACCGCGCTGCTGGCGCTGGCCGCGCTCTCGCTGGCCCCTGGCGGCTGCGGGGGCAAGCCATCCGAAGACCCTCCCGAGCCCCCAAAGACAGTGGAGCAGCGCCTGCGGTTAGCTCCAGGCCTCGACATCAGGCAGGCCACCGAGAAGCTCCAGGCTCACCGGGACGAGCTGGAGCGACCCTATGTGTTTCGCTGGCCCCTGGACAACATCGACGTGACCTCCCCGTACGGGGTCCGGATGCACCCGGTGGTGCACCGGCTGCTCTTCCACTCGGGCGTGGACTTTCGCGCCTCGAGGGGCGACCCCGTCCTAGCCAGCGGACCAGGAGTGGTTGTGCAGGCTGGCTGGCTGCCGCTCACGGGAAACACCGTGACCCTGGAGCACCCCGGCAAGCTCCTCACCCTCTACGCACACCTGGACGAGCTACTGGTGTTCGAGGGCCAGCAGGTCGACGCCGGTGCGCCGGTGGGGCTCATCGGCTCCACGGGCAGATCCACGGGACCGCACCTGCACTGGTCGGTGTACGCAAAGCAGGGCAAGGACCGCCACCCGCTGGAGCCAGCAGACTTCATTGGGAGGGTGATCGACCCCAGGAGCCCGCCGGTGATCCCGCTGCCACCAAGGCCACCTGCAATGGCCGCGGCCCCGGCCCCGACCACGCCTGCCAGGAGACGACCATGACCGACCACAAGACAACCACCGGCTCGGACCAGGAAGATGGGCTGAAGCCCGCGGAGCGGAGGGAGCTGCTGCGCATCGCCCGGGCCACCCTCGGGGAGTACCTTTCCCTCGGGAGGGTCCCGGAGAGCACACCCGACCGAGAGGCGCTCCAGCGGCCGGCGGGAGCCTTCGTAACCCTCAAGTGGCGCCCGGAAGGCAGGCTCCGGGGCTGCATCGGCACCTTCTCAGCCGACACCCCCTTGCACAGGTGCGTCCAGCAGATGGCTGTCTCCGCCGCCACGAGGGATCCACGCTTCGACGCGGTCAAGGAGACAGAGCTCGACGAGCTGGCCATCGAGATTTCGGTGCTCTCACCGCGGCGACGGATCACAGACCCTCAGGAGATCCAGGTCGGCCGTCACGGGGTCTGCATCTCCCGAGGGCCGCACCACGGTGTGCTCCTGCCCCAGGTTCCCACAGAGCACGGCTGGGACAGGGAGACCTTCCTGGAGCACCTGTGCCTCAAGGCCGGCCTGGAGAGGAACGCCTGGCGCGAGGAGGGCACAGTCCTGGAGGTCTTCACGGCGGACGTGTTCGGGGAGGACGACCCCGAGCCAGAGGAGCTGTAGGAGGGAGGCTGCGGCAGGCTGTGGGGGGAAGGGTCTGCGACCTCTACTCTGCGTCGTCGTCGTCGTCACCCCCACCGCCGCAGCCCTTCTTGGCGATGAGCGCCGCATTCCCCGAGCAGAACTGCGCGTTTTGCTGCTTGAAGGTCTTGCCGCTCTTGTCCTTGTCCTCGGACGCGCACTTGGACTTCCACATGTCCAGGCAGTCGCATGTGGCCTTCTTCATGTTTGCCTTGCCGCCCCTGGGCTCGGGTCGCTTGCCCCCGATGGTGGCCCAGTACTTCTCTCCCTTGTTCCTGCCCTTGTCGACGGTCTTCTGCACCAGCTTGGGAATATACCCATACTTCTTGCAGCCCGCCCACTCCACGTCAGCCTTTGAGAGAACCCGGCGAGCCTTCTTGCCCTTCTTGCCACCGCACCCCATGGCATCCATGGTGCTGCCACCTGAGAACAGCATGTACCCAGCGGCGACAGCGATCACCAGTCCGCCGACGATAGCTATGATCTTCGTGCTTTTGCTCATTCTCTCTCCTCCACAAGGGTTGTGTTGAATGCGGATCTGATCGGGATAGTAGCTGCGCTTACAGCAAAAAGCAACCCATTAAGGGCCATCATTGATGTTTTCTGTCTTACGGGGAAGATACTGCCCATCTCTTCACCAGCAGATTCCAGCCCCTAATATTGCAGAACTATCTTGACTTGAGCATCCCCACGACGATGAAGATCAGAAACACGCCGATGGGAATCGCGATGGGGATGATCGTCATGCCTCCCAGGGCAAACTTCTTCCAGCCGATCATGATCTCGCCGACGCCCGTTGCAACGGCCAGCATCCCAGCACCCATGACCTCCGGCCAGTCGGCCTCTATCTTCAGCCCGAGCCAGAAGATGACCAGGCCCACCAGGCCGATGATGATCGGGAAGACCCACCCCGGCAGGCTCAAGAACTTGCCCACCCCTGACTTGGCAGACTCATAGTTCCCTATGACATAGTTGAGCACCACGAAGCTGACCACAAGCAGAATGCCGACAATGACAAAGGTCCAGAGCTTGTCCTTCCGCATGCCCAAAAAACGCTGCTCGTCGTACTGTCTTCCCATGAACATTGCCTCCTTGGAGTTAGCTCGACGCTGAACGCCCGGGCCCCGGCCGGACCAACGTCACCGGGATCAACCCAGTGGCGCCGAGTGTATCAAAGGCTCCACCCGGTGTCACCTCCGATGCCGCCCCCGGGCCATCAACGCTGTCGGCAGGTCGGCTCGGGGCGCAGCCAAGCGCTACCTGTCCGCCGCCCCGCCCTCACCCCCGCTCCCAGACCCGGGACCGGCTGCCCGACGGGATCGGCTGCCCGAGGCCCCTTCACATCCCACCTGCAGCGTACGGGCGCGACCTTTGGTGCAACGCCCTTCTGCCAGACAATGTTCGTCGTTTCGCGTAGCTGATCGGTCTGTAGTCCTGGTAATCTGACGCAATATTCCATCCGCGGTGTCACCAGCTACGAGCTGCGACCAAGATCCAGAAAAGAACCACCGTATCTTAGTCACCATTAACATACGGAAAAAACAGCGATTGATGTGCTTTTTTGCTTGACCTGGGTCCCGAACGCCCGCTAGAGAATTATACAGACAGTGAAAAAATAGGGCGCCGGTCGTCCCTGCCAAGCAGAAACGATAAATCCGCCGCCCGACCTATCGAAGACCCCCGCGCCCGAGCGCGGGGGTCTGTTCTATTTTGGGGTCCCCCTGGAGACGCGCGCAGCAGGAGCGGCGGGCGCCATCCGGCCTCGGGTTTGCGCCACGCACCTGTAGAACGGTTCGCACGCGGTCACTGCCAGGCAGCCGTGCAGTCGCATGAGCAGGCCGCGACCGTGCCGCCCCATCCGCATCTGGCACCACCTCCGGACGTAGCCGGAGTGGAGGACCAGGCGCGCCTGCATCCGGGCAACATCGATGTCCGCGGGGGTGCCGCCAAAGGCCCTGGCCAGGGCAACGTTCCGCTCGATGGCGCAGTCCTCCACCCGGTCGCAGATGGCCTCGCGAGCACGCTTTAGGGCGGCCGCGTCCGGGGCTCCCCTTCGAGCCCTGGCGCGCACCTCGCCGGTCCCGGAGCCCGGACGCCGCCCCGGGCCCTTGGCCCCTCCCAGACAGCCGGCAGCAGAGCCCACAAGAGCTGCAGCCACAGACAGCGCGAAGATCACGAGCGACGAGCAGGGCCTGCCTTGCATGAACCATCCTCCGTGGAGATCACAGTAGGCCCAGCCCACCAGGAGCGTCAAGGGGTTCGGAGGTGCTCGGCAGGGAGAGGTGCGGCTCGAGGGAGCGCGGGCTCAAAAGCGGCGCGCTGCGCCAAGCCTGAGGATGAAGCCTACGAGGCCGAGGAGCAGCATGAGCCCCAGCGGCCAGCCAGCGCCCCGACCGCTCGCGTGGCAGCCGCAGCCGCTGTCGTCCCCACTCGCCGTCTCCTGGAGACACTGGGACGAACAGCCATCACCATCGACGGTGTTGCCGTCGTCGCAGGCCTCCCCAACTGCCGTGTCCACAACGCCGTTGCCGCAGGTCTCGTCCGAGAGGCAGTCGGCCGAGCACCCGTCGCCGTCGGCGGTGTTGCCGTCGTCGCAGACC
>JAJRWW010000310.1 GCA_024276595.1 Myxococcota bacterium | reverse complement strand
GGCGCTGGGCTTTGTGGGTCGCGGGGACAGCAAGGACGTGGGCACTCCCTTCGAGGACCTCTCCCGCGAGTGCATCGGCTGCGCGTCCTGCGCCTCGGTCTGCCCCACCCGGTGCATCGAGGTGATCGACGACGGCGACACCAGGAAGCTGCCCCGGTGGCGGGCGGTGCACAAGCTGGTGCGCTGCCGGATCTGTGGCGGCGCGGTGGCCACCGAGAAGCACCTGGCCCACCTGGCCAGGTCGCTGAACATGGACGACGATCAGCGGTCGATCTGTCCCACCTGCCGGCGCAGCTTCTACGCCAGGCAGGTGGTGGTGGAAGGACACATGTAACTTGATGCCCGGCTGTTGCGGTGCCACCTGCTGGCGCTGCCACAGGGCTTTTGTGGAGCAAGGAGCCCCATATGTCCAAGAAGAAGAGCTACGACAACCTCACCACACAGCTAATCGACCTGGCTGCCGAGAAGAAGGTCTCCATCGCCTGGGACCGCCTCGAGGAGCAGAGCCCCCAGTGCGGCTTCGGGACCATGGGGGTCTGCTGCCGGATCTGCGCCATGGGTCCTTGCCAGGTGGACCCCTATGGAAACGGCCCGCAGAAGGGCGTCTGCGGGGCAGACGCCAACACCATCGCCGCGCGCAACTTCGTGCGCATGGTGGCCGCTGGCGGGGCATCCCACTCGGACCACGGCCGCTCCGTGGCCGAGACCTTCATCGAGGTGGCCAAGGGCAAGGCGCCGGGCTACTCCATCCAGGACGAGCAGAAGCTCCTGGCCCTGGCCATGGACTTCGACGTGGAGATAGGCGACCGCTCCATCAACGAGATCGCCCTGGAGGTGGGTGAGAAGGCCCTTGCCCAGTGGGGCGAGCAGCACGGCCCGCTGGTGATGACCAGGCGGGCTCCCCTGAAGCGCCAGCAGCTCTGGGACGAGCTGGGCATCACGCCAAGGGGTGTGGACCGGGAGGTGGTGGAGATAATGCACCGCACCCACATGGGCGTGGATCAGGAGTACAAGCACCTCATCGCCCAGGGCAGCAGGGCTGCCCTCGCCGATGGGTGGGGCGGATCCATGCTGGCCACCGAGCTGCAGGACATCATGTTCGGCACGCCAGTGCCTGCGGTGGGCTCGGTCAACCTGGGCCTGCTGGAGAAGGACGACGTGAACATCATCGTGCACGGTCACGAGCCGCTGCTGTCGGAGATGATCGTCGCCGTGTCCATGACCGACGAGATGAAGGAGTACGCCAAGTCCAAGGGCGCCAGGGGGATAAACCTGGCGGGCATCTGCTGCACCGCCAACGAGGTGCTCATGCGGCACCAGATCCCCATGGCGGGCAACTTCCTCCAGCAGGAGGTGGCCATTCTCACCGGGCTGGTGGAGGCCATGGTGGTGGACGTGCAGTGCATTATGCAGTCGCTGCCCGAGGTGGCCGCGGGCTACCACACGGAGATCATCACCACCTCCAAGATCGCCAAGATGCCTGGCGCCAAGCACATCGAGTTCCACGAGGACCAGGCGCTCGATTCCGCCAAGGAGATCGTCAAGGCGGCCTGCGACAACTTCCAGAACCGCAAGGCGGAGAACCTCCACCTGGTGGAGGGGAGCCGCGACATGGTCGTGGGCTTCTCTCACGAGACCATCAACTACCTGCTGGGCGGCTCCTACCGGGCCTCCTACAGGCCCCTGAACGACAACATCATAAATGGCAAGATCCGTGGCATCGGCGCCGTGGTGGGCTGCAACAACCCCAAGTCCACCCACGACGAGTACCACATCGCCCTGGTGAAGGAGCTCATCAAAAACAACGTGATCGTGCTCACCACCGGGTGCGCCGCTGGGTCCTTGGCCAAGGAGGGACTCCTGGATCCCATCAGCGGTGGGGCCATGGCCGGGGAGACCCTGCGGGAGGTCTGTGAGACCGTGGGCATCCCGCCGGTGCTGCACATGGGCGCCTGCGTGGACAACTCACGCATCCTCATGGCCGCCACCGCCGTGGTCAAGGAGGGTGGCCTGGGCGACGATCTCTCGGAGATCCCCGCCGCTGGCGCCGCGCCGGAGTGGATGTCCGAGAAGGCCATCGCCATCGGCCAGTACTGCGTGGCCTCGGGCGTCTACGTGGTGTTTGGCACCACCTGGCCCACCCATGGGGCGCCGGAGCTGACCGACTACCTCTTCGACGGCATCGATAAGGAGGTGGGCGGCAAGTGGGCCTTTGAGCCGGACCCCATCAAGGGTGCTCAGCTCATGATCGCCCACATTGACGAGAAGCGCAGAGCGCTCGGCATCGACAAGAAGAAGGAGCGCGTCCTCATGGACATGGCCATGCGTCGCGAGATCGAGGGTGGGGCCTGAGGCTTGATGGCTTCGAAGTGAACGCACAAGTGAGGAGAAGCAATGTCTAAGATCATCGCATCCGCTGGAATTCGTGGCGCCCACAAGATCGTGGATCGAGCGCTCAAAAAATACACCGAGATGATGGATACCCACGGTGGCAACACCGAGGTGGGCTTTCCCAACACGGGCTACTACCTGCCCTGCATCTACGGCATCCTGGGTCACAAGATCGAGAAGCTGGAGGACATGAAGCCGGTGTTCGACCGGTGCCGCACCCTCCTGCCCCCGATGGTCAAGGAGAGGATCCACCTCCCCTACCTGGGGCCTGCCCTGGACGCCGGCATGGCCGCTCTGTTCGCCCAGGAGATGGAGGAGTGCATCCGCTACCTGGAGCACCCCGAGTTCTACACCCGGGGCGAGGACATTGCCGACGACAACATCTGGTTGGGCGCCGCGGACGACGTCATCTTGCGAAAGCGCGGCGTGGAGTTCGTGGACGGCACCGCCCCGGGCTTCGCCGCCATCCTGGGGGCCGCCCCCACCAAGGAGATCGCGGCCCAGATCGCCCTGGAGCTGCAGCAAAAGAACTTGTACGTGTTCATGGCGGGCGAGCACAAGGGCGTGCGCTTCTCCGAGCAGCTCGTGGAGGCGGGCACCGAGATCGGCTGGGGCACCCGGCTGGTCTCCTTCGGCCCCGACGTGTCGGCGGCCGTCTTCGCGCTGGGCTTTGCCACCCGCGCCGCCATGTCCTTTGGCGGCCTGGAGCCGGGCGACTACCGCAAGATCCTCGTGTACAACAAGGACCGGGTCTTTGCCTTCGCCATGACCCTCGGCCACGTCACCGACGAGTGGTACGCCAACGGCCTGGCCTGCGTGAACTACGGCTTCCCCATCATCGCCGACACCCCCATCCCCGAGATCCTCCCCACGGGTGTGTGCACCTACGAGCACGTGGTCTCGGACGTGCCCCACGACGAGATCGTCCAGCGCTCGGTGGAGGTCCGGGGCCTGAAGGTGTCCGTCTCCAAGGTGGAGGTGCCGGTGGCCTACGGCGCAGCCTTCGAGGGCGAGCGCGTGCGCGGCCCGGACATCTACTTCGAGGGCGGCGGCGGTCGAGGCGGCACCTTCGCCGTGGAGTGGGCCACGTCCGCGGACATGGACGCCATCGAGGACCGGGACATCAAGCTCATCGGCCCGGACCTGGACGAGCTGGGGGAGAGCTCCAAGTGCTCCCTCGCCATCAAGGTGGAGGTGGCGGGTCGCGAGTTCCAGGAGGACTTCGAGCCCATCCTGGAGCGCCAGATCCACCACCTGATCAACTTCGCCCAGGGCTGCATGCACATCGGGCAGCGGGACATCGCCTGGCTCCGAATTTCTCGGGCCGCCTTTGACAAGGGCTTCCGCTTCAAGCACCTGGGGGAGATCATCTGGGCCAAGTACCACGGCGAGTTCGGCGCCATCCTGGACAAGGTGGCTGTGACCATCTACACCAAGGAGGAGGACGCCAAGAAGATCCTCGAGCAGGCCCGGGCCGCCTACGCCAAGCGCGATGCCCGCGTGGAGGGGATGACCGACGAGGACGAGTCGGTGTACTATAGCTGCACCCTCTGCCAGTCCTTTGCTCCCAGCCACGTCTGCGTGGTCACCCCGGAGCGCACGGGCCTCTGCGGCGCCTACTCCTGGCTGGACTGCAAGGCCTCCTACGAGATAAACCCCACCGGGCCCAACCAGCCCATCGACAAGGGTCGCGTGCTGGACGAGAAGAAGGGCCAGTGGGAGGGCGTCAACGAGTTCGTGCGCCAGGCCTCCAGGGGTACGGTGGAGCGCTACAACGCATACTCCATCATGGAGGAGCCCATGACCTCCTGCGGCTGCTTCGAGGCCATCAGCGCCATCCTGCCCATGTGCAACGGCGTGATGACGGTGGACCGAGACTACAGCGGCATGACCCCCTCGGGGATGAAGTTCACCACCCTCGCCGGCAGCGTCGGCGGCGGCGCCGTGACGCCGGGCTTTGTGGGTCACTCCAAGCTCTACGTGGCGTCTGCAAAGTTCATCCGCGCCGAGGGGGGGATCGCGAGGCTGTGCTGGATTCCCAGGGCCCTCAAGGAGGAGCTGAAGGACCGCATCACCGCCCAGGCGGTGAGGCAAGGCCTCCCCGAGAACTTTGTGGAGCTCATCGCCGACGAGACGGTCTCCTGCGATGAGATGGAGATCTACGAGTGGCTCACCGAGAAGGGCCACCCCGCGATGACCATGGACCCGATGATGTAGTCTGGCTCCGGCCGCTGGGTCGGAGCGAAGAGCAATACTTGAAAACCCGACAGGCCACCCGGTTCGAAAGGACCAACGACTAGGAGGACGGCTGATGGGATTGACCGGAATCCAGATTTTCAAACTGCTGCCCAAGACCAACTGCAGGGAGTGCGGCGTCCCAACCTGCCTGGCGTTCGCCATGAACCTGGCCGCGGGCAAGGCCGAGCTCTCCGCCTGCCCCTACGTGAGCGACGAGGCCAAGGCCGCGCTCTCCGAGGCGTCAGCACCCCCCATCCGACCGGTGGAGATTGGTGCCGGCGACTCCATGTTCAGAACCGGCGGCGAGCTGGTGATGTTCCGCCACGAGAAGACCTTCTTCAATCCCACTGGGCTGGCGCTCAAGATCAGCGACACGGACTCGCCCGAGGAGGTTGACCAGAAGCTCAAGTGCTTTGCGGACAACCAGTACGAGCGGGTGGGGCTCAACCTCAAGGGTGATCTCTTTGCCCTGAAGGCCGAGTCGGGCAAGGCCGAGACCTACGCAGCGCTCGTCAAGAAGGTTCGCGACGCATCCGACGCCGGGCTGATCCTCTGGTCTGACAACCCGGACATGATCCAGGCCGGGCTGGCAGAGAGGGGCGGATCGAAGGTGCTCATTTACGGCGCCAACAGCGACAACAAGGACGCCATGTTCTCCCTTGCCAAGGAGCACGGCGCGGTGCTGGCGCTCGTGGGCAACGGCCTGGACGAGCTGAAGGAGCTGTCCGAGGCCGCCACCAAGGCCGAGCTCAAGGACCTGATCTTCGACTCGGGCGCCCGCACGGCGGGTGACCAGCTCAGGGATCAGACAGCCATCCGACGCCTGGCTCTGCAGGCCAAGGACAGGGCCTTCGGCTTCGCGACCATCGTCCCGGTGTGTGACATGGCCGAAACCCCGGCCAAGGAGGCGGTCCTCGCCGCTGCGGGCATCGCCAAGTATGCCGGCATCGTGATCCTGAGCGAGTTCCAGGGCCAGTACCTCTTCCCGCTTTTGCTGGAGAGGCTGAACATCTACACCGACCCCCAGCGCCCCATGAAGACCGACGAGGGGTTCTACGCGCTCAACGACGCGGACGAAAACAGCCCGGTCATCGTGACCTCCAACTTCTCGCTCACCTACTTCATCGTGAGCGGCGAGATAGAGAACAGCCGAATCCCCTGCTGGCTGTTCGTCAAGGACACCGACGGCCTGTCGGTGCTCACGGCCTGGGCCGCCGGCAAGTTCGTGGGCGACGCCATCGGCGATGCCATGAAGAAGAAGGGGTGCAACGACAAGGTGGCCAACAAGAAGATCGTCATCCCGGGGCTGGCGGCCATCATCAGCGGGGATCTCGAGGAGGAGCTCGGCTCCGACTGGGAGGTCATGATCGGCCCCCGAGAGGCCAGCTTCATCCCCGCTTTCCTGAAGCAGAACTTCGCCTAGCTCGTGCCCGGGCGCCAGGTTTTTTCGCTCATCACTTCGGCGCACCCCGTCGGGTGTGTCCCCTGAGGAGGCCCAATGTCCTTCAAGGTAATCGCTGAGAACATCAACGTGATGTCCAAGTCCATCGGCCCTGCAATGAAGGCCCGGGACGCAAAGCCCATACGCGCCCTCGCCGAGAAGCTCACCGAGGCGGGCGCTGACTATCTGGACGTGAACCTGGGCCCGGCCCGCAAGAAGGGCGACGAGCTCATGGAGTGGATCGTGGGGGTGGTCCAGGAGGTGTCGGATCTGCCGCTCTACCTGGACACAATGAACGTGGAGGCCATGGAGGCGGGGCTCAAGGCCTACAAGAACAAGAGCGGAAAGGCCGTCATCAACTCCATAATGGCCCGACCGGACCGCATGGAGAAGCTGATGCCCTTCACCCAGAAATACGACGCCGGCATGGTGGCGCTTCTCTGGGGGCCCGAGGGCATACCCCGGGACGAGAACGAGCGCGGTGTCCTGGCCGCCGAGATTGTCTATGCCGCCCAGGAGCTGGGCGTCGCCCCGGAGGACATCTGGGTGGATCCCATCGTGGTTCCGGTCAGCTCCCAGCAGATCGAGGCGCAGGGCTGCACCAACTTCATGAACATGATGCCGGACATGTTCCCCGAGTGCATGTCCACCTGCGGCCTCTCCAACATCTCCAACGGCTGCCCGGAGAGGCTCCGACCGCTGGTCAACCAGACCTACTTTGCCATGCTGCTCAAGGGCGGCCTCAAGGCCGCCATCGTGGACCCCCTGGACAAGGGGCTGATGGACATCGCCCGGGGCAAGCGCAAGGACATCGAGTCCATAGTGGCCAGGGTAATCGACGGGGACGTTCCGGACCTGGCCGGCCTCTCCAAGGAGGAGGTGGACTTTGTCAAGACCACCGAGGTGCTGCTGGGCCGGAAGCTGTACTCCGACTCCTGGCTGGAGCTCTAGTCTCCAGGGGGTGACGCGGTGAAGATCGCCGTGAGCGGAAAGGGCGGTGTGGGCAAGACCACCGTGGCAGCGCTCCTGGCGCGCCTGCTCGCGGCCGAGGGGGATCGGGTCATCGCCGTGGACGCAGATCCGGCCCCCTGCCTGGCCTCGGCGCTGGGCATCGAGGGCGCCGACGGGATAGCGCCCCTGGCCGAGCTGAAGGAGCTCATCGAGGAGCGCACCGGCGCCAAGGTGGGCGGCATGGGCTCCTTCTTCAAGATGAACCCCACAGTGGACGACCTCCCGGAGAGGCTGTCGGTGGAGAAGGACGGCGTGCACCTGCTCCTCATGGGCACCGTGGACCACGGCGGCTCCGGGTGCATCTGTCCCGAGAGCGTCATGCTCAAGGCCCTGGTGACCCACCTGCTGCTGGGGCGAAAGGACCATCTCATCCTGGACATGGAGGCGGGGGTGGAGCACCTGGGCAGAGCCACCGCCAGGGCGGTGGACGTCATGATCGTCGTGACCGAGCCCGGCTCCAGGTCCGTGAAGACGGCGAGGCGCGTGCAGCATCTCGCCTCGGAGATCGGCATTCAGAGGGTGGTGGCTGTCGTGAACAAGGTGCGCGACAGCGCGGACGCGGACGCCGTGGCCAGGGCCCTGGCTCCCATCCCGGTGCTGGGCTCGCTCCCCTTCGACCCCGCCGCCATAGACGCGGACCTCTCCGGAACACCGCCCTATCCCAACCTCGACGACATCCCCCAGCAGGCGCGCCAGCTCCTCGTGGAGCTGCGCAAGCTCGTTGGCTAGCTCCCCATCGACCTCTGCCAGGGCTTTCGCCGCTTTTCTGCGCCCGACCCTTTTGCTATGCTTCCCCCCGAGGCGCTCGAGCGCCCAGGATTGGTGACCCATGCGAGCAACTGCCATAGGCTTTGTGGCGATCGGCCTGCTGCTGGCGGCGCCCCAGGCGCAGGCCCGCGCCCCGCGCTACGCCGTGTACAACGCCGGCCCAGCCGACTTCGACACGGCCAGGTCGCTCCTGCGGATCTACGATCTGCTCTCTGGAGCGAAAAAGACGCCCCAAAAGGCCAAGGGTGCGCGCATGGCTCCACCGCGGCGCCCGGGTCCTGCCAGGCGCACTCCGCCGGCCCGCGCACGCGCCGCTGCTTCGGCCAGGGCCGCGGCGGGGCAGGGTGTCTCCCTCGCTGCACCCATCGTGGGTAGGGGGCTGCGACGGGCTCTGGCTGGCCTGGCTCAGGACGAGGCGTACGCCATGGCGAGCGCTGCCCTGCGCCGGGGCAAGCTGCTCTTCTCCACCCTGAAGCGAGGCCGGGCGGTGGAGTCCTTCGAGCAGGCGTTGACGCTCCTGGACGGCCACGTGGCCTGGAAGAAGGCCCGCCCCGGCCTGCTCGCGGCGCTGAAGTACCTGCTGCTTTGCCACCACGCCCTGGGGCACCGGGCCGCGGCCGGACGTATCTCGGCCCGGCTTCGGGAGCTCACGAGAAACCGGAGGCCAGATGGGGTTCCAGAGGGGATCTGGAGCGCCTACCCGCTGGCGCCCCTCCCGCTGGCACCCCGGCGCATGGTGAACGTCAAGGCGCCCCCTGGGGCGCAGGTCTTTTTGGACGACCAGCTCGTGGGCAAGGGTCCGCAGAAGCTGGCGGTG
>JAJRWW010000309.1 GCA_024276595.1 Myxococcota bacterium | reverse complement strand
TCCGCGGTGTGACCGGAGCGAAGGAGGGACTCGGCGAGGTTGAAGAGGGCCACCGGGTTGACAGGGTCCAGGGCCAAGGCTGCGCGATACTGCTCCATGGCGCGCGACCTCTGGCCGAGGCGCTCGAAGATGGCGCCGCGATTCACCAGCGGCCCGGCCCAATGGGGGTCCAGATCCGCCGCTCGCTTGAGGGCAAAGAGGGCCCGGTGATGATCTCCGCGCCCAGACCGCCACACGCCTTCCGCGTTGTGTGCCCGCGCCATGCCCAGCCTCACCGTGTCCCTGTCCGCGCCCAGCGTCGAGGCCCGCTCGAAGAGGCGACCGGCCTCGGCGAAGCGGTGGGGCTCACCAAGGGTAATCTCGGCCCTGAGCAGGGTACCGGCGCTGGTCTCGCCGTGAAGGCGCTCCACCTCGTCCAGGAGGGCCAGGGCCTCGGCTGTTCTACTCCGTCCCAGCCCCAGCAGCCGGGCCAGGGAGAAGCCCGCCGACTCCAGGGTTCGGTCCTGGGCCCACGCAAAGCGCAGGAGATCCTCGGCCCGGTCCATCTGCCCCATGCGCAGAAGCTCGCGTCCCCAGGCCAGACACGCGAGGGGCTCTGTGGGGGCCTCCAGGTGAGCGGCGCCAAAGTGCCGCATGGCCCCGGAGAAGTCTCCCACCTCCAGGCACCTCGCGCCCTTGCCCAGGTGGAAGCGCCACCTGCGTTTCATTGTCTCGGCCCAGCTCGGCCCATGGGGCTCGGGTGTCTTCGTCAATTGTGCCTCGACCGTGGTTGCCAATTCTCCCACGGTACGATCCCGCTTTCAAGGGCCTCAGGCAAATCCGATTGTACGGCGTACAAACCCGCCCAGGATTTGCGGCGACAATGGGTCGGGTTTTGGGCCAACGGCAGTACGAGGCGCCAGGCTTCCGGCGCACCTGCGACGGCCGGCGACGAGTGTCGCCGGGCTGAGGGGTGGGGGACCCGCGGGCCACGGCTAGTGGCCTGCGGGAGAGGGGAACCGCAGAGCTCACCTCGTGGCGCGAACCAGCCGGCGCACCTGCGACGGCCGGCGACGACTGTCGCAGGGCTGAGGGGAGGGGGACCCGCGGGCCACGGCTAGTGGCCTGCGGGGGAGGGGAACCGCAGAGCTCACCTCTACAGTCAGCCTAGCGAGGCCCCACATACGGGCAGAAACACCAACATCGGGGCCCACCCCTGGTCGACACCCCCTCGTCGCTCTGAGGCCCACCAGCCTCGCTAGAAGACGATGGACATGTTCAGCTCGCCGGTGAGGCCGTGAATCATGGTCCTGTCGGCCTCGTCGCGGCTCACGCAGCGGTCACCTGAGTTGCCGCACTTGACCTTGCCCATGGCGATGCCCCGATACAGCACCCGGACACCCAGCACCAGCCAGCGGGTCAGGTAGAGATCCAGCCCGCCGCCGAGCTGAACCCCCACCCCCGTGGCCAGGGCCTTGGAGCCCACGTACCCAAGGTCGTCGTAGTAGTCACCCACCAGGCCGTAGGCGCCGATGCCACCCTGCAGGTACGGGACCAGCCGGCGGCGCCAGCCGGGCCTGGTGAGGTTCAGCTTTGCATCCAGGGTCACGCCCCACATTAGGAGCTCGTTCGATCCCCAGTAGTAGCTGTCGAACTCGCTGAACTGCTCCCTGTGGGCGCTGCCCATAAAGCCCAGCTCCAGGGCGAGAAGGCGGGAGAGGTAGACGCCGATCCACGCGGTGCCCGTGCCCCCGGCTGAGATGTAGTCGTAGGGCCCCTTTGCTCCGATGATGCCGAAGGCGCCCGCGCCCGCGCCCAGGTAGAAGCGCTGGCGCCACCTGTGGCGGCGGGGCCGGTAGTACACCGGGGGCCGCCTGGCGCAGGGGCTCACGTTGGGCACGCCGCAGCGGTAGGGGCTCGGGGCGGGCGTCACGACTGGCGGGCTTGCGGCCGGCGGAGCGGCCGGAGGGGGCGCCGCCTCGGGGCCAGCGGGTGGGGGAGGTGGGGGGGGCGGGGGAGGCGCGTACTGCGCCGAGGCCACAGCGGCGAAGCTAAGCATCACGGCCAGCATGGCTGAGATCTTGATGGCTGTCTTCATGTTCTCGCTCCCGGGCGGCATGCGCCTCGTTTCTGTTCTTCCTCTGAACCTTACAAATATGGTGCCATTGCCAGGGGGACCAACGGCGGCTGGCCCATCCGCTTGCCAACTGGCCGAGATCTCGACGGTTCTGATCAATATGACCCTACGGCCTGGCGAGGGGGTTGCCCGGGCGTGAGGCTAGGGGGATGCCCGGACGTGAACTGTGGTTCACGGTAAGGACGTTCTGGCTGACAACTGTGGGTTACAGATCCATGGGTCGGTCAGGTGCTGGCCCTGGCACGGAGCATACCCTGGGGAGGCGGTTGGCCGGCGAGCATGGGCGCCGCCGGCGGGAGGGGAAGACAGCGGCCGGGCTACAGGTTGCGCCAGCCCGGACCCTGGCCCCCCTGGACGGCAGAGGAGAGATCCCCTCGCTTCATGAGGCGGTCGCGGTTAAGCACGAAGGCGGAGCGGCTGGAGGCGGCGGTGACGTGAGCGTTGGAGTCCATGCGGATGGCGTCGCAGGGGCACGCCTCCACGCAGAGGCCGCACACAACGCAGCGCAGCTCGTCTATCTCGAACCGAGCCGGGAACTTCTCCGCATCGGGATCGGGCACGTTTGACATGTCGGCGGGCGGATCCGCCGCGTCCCCGGCCACGATGTGGATGCAGTCCGCCGGGCAGACGGTGGCGCACATCATGCACGAGACGCAGCGCACCGTGCCGTCCTCCCGGTGCATGAGCCGATGCTCTCCCCGGTAGCGAGGCGGGTAGTAGTCGGCCGGCACGTCGGGGTAGGGAACGATGCGCAGGTACGTCTCGGCCGGGGTCCGGCGCAGCCTTCGGTAGGCCTCGGCTCCGAGGGCCAGCAGCCCGAGGCCCGCCGGCACACCTCCGAACATCACCAGCAGGCCGGTAAAGCCGGAGGTCATTCGCCCTGAGAAGGCCCTCAGACCGAAGGCCGCTGCCACGCCCAGAGCGGCCACCACCAGGGCAAAGACACCCACACCGAGCCAGCTCACCCGGGAGGGCCAGTTCTTGAAAAAATGCCCCAGCGTGATGGAGAGGCCCTTGCCGGCCTCGATCACGTACGACTGCACCGCCCGGGTGCGATCCGGTGGTGTTAGCTTGACTGTGCGACCAGGCATCTAGTGACTCCCGTGGCTGGGCGCGTGATCGGTGGCCTCCTCTGGCTCCGCCTCGCCGGCCCGCTGGGGAACCACCACCAGCAGGTACACGACCAGGGTCACCAGCAAAGAGGCGATCCAGAACTTGCCCAGGTTCCATTTGTACGAGGCGAAGAGCAGCAGCAGCGCCGCGGTAACCATGACGTTTGCCAAAGAGACGGGCAGCATCCCCGTCCAGCCCAGCTTCATGAGCTGATCGTAGCGAAGCCTCGGCAGGGTCCAGCGAATGGCGATCTGCAAAAAGCCCAGGAGCACCACCTT
>JAJRWW010000308.1 GCA_024276595.1 Myxococcota bacterium | reverse complement strand
GCGGTGGCGAGGAGACGCAAGATGCTCTGGGCCACGACCGCCACCAGCGCCACCGACGCGCTGGACCGCAGAGAGCCCGGCGCCAACGTGATCTGGGACTACATCGACCGACAGTACGCCAGGCTCCAGCAGGAGCTCGGCCTGGAGCGCTGGGAGCGCCCGGACAACTCCCCCGACCTGGTGCTGGTCTTCTCCACCCGCGCCCTCTTCGGGGAGGTGCCCCTGCCCGCAAGCTACCGCTTCGTGGGGCCAGCCATTGGCCCCCGTCCCGAGGTGGAGTTCCCCTGGGACGAGCTGCGGGATGGCCCCAGGGTGCTCGTGAGCCTGGGCACAGTCAACCCGGATCGCGGGAGAGGGTTCTTCGCCAAGGTGGTCGAGGGGCTTGGCCAGCGCGCTGGCGCTGGCCCCGGCGCCATGCCCTACCAGGTCATCCTGATGGCTCCCAAGGAGCTGCTGCCCGCTCCCATTCCCGAAGGGCTTCTGGTCAGGAGCTACGTGCCCCAGCTCAAGCTCCTGCCACTGGTGGATGCGGTTGTGTGCCACGCCGGACAGAACACCGTCTCCGAGGCCCTCGCCCAGGGAGTGCCGCTGGTGATGACGCCAATTCGGGACGACCAGCCCATGGTGGCCAGGATGGTGCAGGCCGCTGGCGCCGGAATTCGCCTGGGGTTCGGCAAGCGCCTGACCGCCCACAAGCTCCGCCAGGCGGTGGACCGGCTGCTCTCAGAGCCCTCCTTCCGGGCGGCCGCCAGGGAGCTCCAGGCCTCCTTCAAGGATGCGGGAGGCGCTCCGAGGGCGGCCGCGCTGCTGGACCACCTGCTCAGACACGGCCGCGTCCCTTCCGAGCACCCGGGGGAGACCATCTAGACCATGGCTCGCTTTCTCTTCGTGGTGCCCCCCCTCACCGGGCACATCAACCCCACCCTTTCGGTGGGGCACCTGCTGGCCGCCCGGGGCCACCAGGTAGCCTGGGTGGGCCACCCATCCAGGCTGCAGCCCCTGCTGCGCCCCGAGGACCGCCTCTTCCCCCTGGAGGAGCGAATCGGGCCCGATGAGCTGGCCGACCTCTCCAGGAAGTCATCCACCCTGCGGGGGCTGGCCGCCATGAAGTTCCTCTGGGAGGAGGTGCTCGTGCCCCTGGGCAGAGCCATGCAGCCAGGGGTGGCAGATGCCGTGGAGAGCTTTGCCCCGGACGTGCTGGTGGTGGACCAGCAGGCCCTGGCTGGCGCCGTGGTTGCTCGGCGCCTGGGGCTTACCTGGGCCACCTTTACCACCAGCTCGGCGGGGCTCATCGAGATGCCGCTGCCCCTGGTCTGGGGCTGGGTCCTCGACCAGCTCGAGCGGCTCCAGCGGGACGCGGGCCTGGACACCATTGTGGAGAGGCCCGACATCTCTGAGCACCTGATGGTGGTCTTCACCACCACCGCCCTGGCAGGAGAGGCCGACTACCCGCCCCACTACCGCTTCGTGGGGCCCTCCATAGAGGACCGGGGACAGCAGACCCCCTTCCCCTGGCAGGATCTCAGGGAGGGCCGTCGACTGCTCGTGAGCCTGGGCACCGTGAACGCCGAGCGCGGCGCCAGCTTCTACGGGAAGCTGGTGGAGGCCCTGGCCAGGGAGCCGGAGCAGGTGATCCTCTCTGCCCCGGCAGAGCTGCTTGGGCGCCTCCCCGACAACTTCCTCGCCCAGAGCTATCTCCCCCAGCTCGCCCTCCTCCCCCACGTGGACGCGGTGCTGTGCCACGCGGGCCAGAACACCGTCTCAGAAGCCCTCGCCCACGGCGTTCCACTGGTCATGACGCCCATCAAGGACGACCAGTCCCTGGTGGCCAGCCAGGTGGTGAGCGCTGGCGCCGGCCTGAGAGTGCGCTGGGGACGGCTCAGGGCAGCGGACCTGCGGGCGGCGGTCCGGAGGGTCCTGGATGAGCCATCCTTTGTCCAAGCCGCAAGGCAGGTGCAGCAGACATTTCAAGAGGCGGGCGGCGCGCCCCGGGCGGCAGATCTCCTGGAGGATCTGCACCACCGGAGCCGCCCCAGGTGACCGGGAGGACCCCCATGAGAGCCTATCGCATCGCCACCGGCTCGCGCATCGAGCTACTTGATGACCCGGTGGGTGAGGTGTTGATCCAGAACACCCCGCTGGCGCGCCACCAGGAGATCGCCGCCCAGGAGGCGGGATGCACCCTGGTGGACGTGGCCTCGCCAGAGGAGATCACCGACCGAGAGCCCCACCTCACCTTCCCAGACGACATCTACCTCTCCTGGGGCATGCTCTCGGCCTTCCTGGAGGAGGCCCGACGCCTCCCCGGGCGTCCGGCAGTGCTGGCCCTTGGGCGCAACGAGCGCACCGACGCCCTGGCGCCCACCCAGGATGTGGAGCTCACCGACGAGCACATGATCTTCCCGGTGCTCTACCGGGTGCCCGGCTCCGCCGGTGGGAGCGGCGCCGCGCCGGAGCCAGAGCCCGCGGTGACCGTGGTGGAGACCGACATCGGCCCGGTGATCCGCAAGAGGCTGCCCGCCCACGTGCTCCCCGCAGGTCATGTCACCAGCCACGTCACCCCTCGCTCCATCCTGCAGATTGTGACGCCGCTGCACCTGCACCTGGCGAACATGGCGGCGATCCTGAACCGGGCGGCGGGCTGGTCCCGGCGACCGGGCATCCTGGGCAAGGCGATGGGCCTCGCTCAGTGGCTGGGCAGCCGCCTCCCCGGGCAGCGCCCGGCCGATCCGGCGAGCAAGGCGCCCCCACCCATCTTCTACCGGTACCTGCAGAGCCAGAACGTCATCGGAAGAAACTGCGACATCCACCCGGACGCGGTCATCGAAGGGTGCGTGCTGGGCGACAACGTCCGCGTGGGAGCCGGCTCCTACCTGCAGTTTTGCAACCTGGGCGACGGGGTGGACGTCTCTCCAGGAGCGGTGGTGCTGAGCACCAGCCTGGGCGAGGGCACGCAGCTCGTGACCCGGGAGTGGCTGTCACTTTGCGTCATCTACCCCAACGTCTTCTGCGCGCCTCGCCACATGCAGCTCGGGGTGGTGGGGCGCGACGCCCAGGTGTTCCCGTCCATGTACTACGACTACCGCCTCGACGGGCGCCCCATCAAGACCTGGTTTCGAGGCCGCCTGGTCGACTCCGGCTTCCCCTTCATGGGGCCGGTGGTGGGCCACAGGGCCAAGGTGGCCGGAGGCCTGAGCCTCGCGGCCGGGAGGATGATCCCCAACGACGTGGTGGTCATGCCCAACCCGCAGACGGTGCTCAGCCGCGTCCCGCGGGGCGCTGGCCCAGGGGACGTGATCTTCGCCGGCCAAGACATCCCGACCACCAGCGGGAGGTGACAGGGACCTCCTCCAGGGGCAATGGGCCCACGTGGCAGAAAACCTCCCAGGGGGCTGGTCTACTTGCCGTCGGCGACAGCGGTCTCCATGGACCCCGGCGCCAGGGATGCCTTCTCGCGCTTCTTCAGCTTCGTGTCGATGGTGTGGGTCTTTCGCCCACCTTTGAACCCGAACCTCTCCGTGTAGGGCTCGTAGCCATCCAGGGCAACCTTGACACGGAACCTCTTGTGGAGCGCCAGGTACTGGATGCGACAGGGAGTGACACAGTCCCGCTTTTTGCCGTTGAGAAAGATCGTCGCCCCAGGAGGCACAGAGTCCACCGAAACCTGGCCCATGACCGCCTCCTCCAGGGCGATGAGCTGGGTCTTGATCTCCTTGTCGTGCGATGTATCGATGGTCTCCACGTGGTCATCGTACCCAAGCATTCCCACCCGTAGCTCCACCTTCGTGTTGAGGGGCAGCAAAAGAGGCTGGCCGACCTTGATGGTGGGCACGATCTTGCCCGCCAGACGCACCTGGGCGTCCCTGAACATCTCCGACAGGACAATCACCAAGGTGGAAGGCTTGGGCTTGACCTTGAGGGAAAATGGTCCAGCGAGCAGGACCTGCCCGGGCTTGAGCTCCAGCTCCACCTTCCTGTCGAAGCGGCCCTTGGCGCGCAGGACCACCTCGTGCTTGCCTGCCTTCAATGGGTGGAGCAGGATCGCACCCCGGGCTCCGGTGCTTCCCACGTCCTTGCCGTCCAGGGCGACAGCCACCG
>JAJRWW010000307.1 GCA_024276595.1 Myxococcota bacterium | reverse complement strand
GCCGAGGCGGGCTTTGGCGGCCCGCTGAACGCCTTTGAGCTGATGAAGGCCATGATCGAGGCCGGGGCCTCTGGGGTTCACTTCGAGGACCAGCTCGCGGCCGAGAAGAAATGTGGCCACCTTGGAGGCAATGTCTTGGTGCCCACCAGCCAGTTCTTGCGCACCCTCGTGGCGGCGAGGCTGGCGGCGGACGTCATGGAGGTCCCTACAGTGCTGGTGGCCCGCACCGACGCCTACAGCGCCACCCTGCTCACCTCCGACGTGGACGAGCGGGATCGTCGGTTCATCACCGGGGAGCGCACCGCTGAGGGGTTCTATTGCGTGAAAAACGGCCTGGACCTTGCCATTGATCGGGGTAAGGCTTACGCCCCCTATGCGGATCTTATCTGGTGCGAAACCTCCACGCCAGACCTGGATGACGCGAGGCGTTTCGCCGAGGCCATCAGAGCCAGTCACCCGAACAAGCTGCTGGCCTACAACTGCTCGCCCTCCTTCAACTGGAAGCGCAAGCTGGACGATGCGGCCATTGCGACCTTCCAGCGGGAGCTGGGGGCCATGGGCTACAAGTTCCAGTTCGTGACCCTGGCAGGGTTCCACGCTCTTAACCACTCCATGTTTGAGCTGGCCCGGGGCTATCGGGACAGGGGGATGGCAGCCTACTCAGAGCTGCAGCAAGCAGAGATCTCCTCCGAGGCTCACGGCTACACAGCCACCCGCCACCAGCGGGAGGTGGGCACCGGCTACTTCGACCAGGTGGCCCAGGTGGTCTCTGGTGGCATGGCCTCGACCCTCGCCCTGGAGGGGTCCACGGAGGCGGAGCAGTTCCAGTAGCGGGGGTCTGGCTTCCCCCCCCCGTGTTCGTGGTAAGGTGGCACCCACCTGGAGCTTGGCCAATGAAGTACGGAATCACATTGATACCTGGCGACGGCATCGGCACGGAGGTGAGCGAGGCGGCCGTGCGGGTAGTGGAGGCCTGCGGCCTGGACATCCAGTGGGATCGGGTCGAGGCCGGGGCAGGCGCCCTGGAGAGGCACGGGACCACGCTCCCCGAGTCGGTGCTCGACTCCATTCGTCTGCGCAAGGTGGCCTTGAAGGGGCCCCTGACCACGCCCGTGGGCGAGGGCTTCGTCAGCGTCAACGTGACCCTGCGCAAGAGGCTGGAGCTGTACGTGAGCCTCCGCCCCGTGAACACCCTGCCGGGCGTGGAGACCCCGTACAAGGACGTGGACCTGATCGTGTTTCGGGAGAACACCGAGGGGCTCTACTCAGGGCTGGAGCACGAGCCCGTGGACGGGGTGGTGGAGACCCTCCGCATGAGCACCAGGGGCGCCAGCGAGCGGCTGGCCCGCTTCGCCTTCAACTGGTGCCGGTACGAAGGTCGCCGAAGGGTGACCCTCGTGCACAAGGCGACCGACTTCAAGATCGCGGACGGCCTGTTTTTGGACGTTGCCCACAGGGTGGCCACGGACTATCCGTACATTGAGACGAGCGACATCCTCATGACGCACGTGTGCATGGAGCTCGCAAAGGACCCATCCCGGTTCGACGTGCTGGTGATGGAGAACCTCTTCGGAGACATACTGAGCGACCTCTGCGCCGGCCTGGTTGGGGGGCTCGGGCTGGTGCCCGGCGCCAACCTCGGCGACCGCTACGCGGTGTTCGAGGCGGTGCACGGCAGCGCCCCGGACATAGCGGGCAAGGGGGTGGCCAACCCCATCGCCCTCATTCGCTCCGCCGCGCTCATGCTCAAGCACATCGGGGAGCGAGGGGCTGCGACGCGCGTGGAGCGCTCGGTGCGCCTGCTGCTCGAGCGTGGGGACGTGTTGACACCCGACCTGGGCGGTCACGCCACCACCTCCGAGGTCACAGACGCCATCATCCGGGAGCTTTGAGCATGAGCCACCAAGTGACCCTGATCCCTGGAGACAGCCTCGGCGCGGAGCTGGCCCCCCTTGTGGAGCGCGTGGCCGAGGCGGTGGGGGTACAGATACGCTGGGATGTGGTCTCGGCGGGGCGGGAGGCCTTTGATGCCACCGGCGACCCGCTGCCGCGAGAGACCCTCGAGCGGGTGCGCGCCAACCGGGTGGCCCTCAAGGGCCGGATCTGGACCCCCATCCGGACGGGTTATCGGAGCCCGGACCATCGACTGCACAGGGCCCTTGACCTGTACGCCGCCAAGCGCCGCATTCGAAACCTTCCCGGCCTGCGGAGCCGTCACCAGGGGGTGGACCTCGTGGTGATCCACGAGTGCACCGAGGACGTGAACGTCGGCCTGGAGCACGAGCTTTTGCCCGGCGTCATCCAGTCCATCAAGGTCACCACCCGAGACGCCTGTCTGCGCATCGCCCGGTACGCCTTCGAGTTCGCTCGGCGGCGTGGCCGCGAGCGAGTGACGCTGGTGCACAAGGCCAACATCATGAAGCGGGCCGACGGCCTGTTCATTCGCTGTGGTCAGGAGGTGGCGGCAGAATACCCCGACATCGCCTTCGACACCCTCATTGCCGACAACGCGTGCATGCAGCTCGTGTCGCGGCCGCAGCAGTTTGACGTGCTCTTGGCCCAGAATCTCTTTGGAGAGATCCTCTCCAGCGTGGGGGCCGGTCTGGTGGGCGGGATCGGCGCCGTCTGGGGAGAGCTGGCCGGGGACGAGGACATCCGGGTGTACGAGGTGATGCATGGTCACGCTCCGGAGCTGGCGGGCAAGGGGCTCGCGAACCCGCTGCCCTTCTTGATGCCCCTGGTGGCCCTGCTCTCGCACCTGGGGGAGGAGGAGCCATCTGCGCGCCTTCTCGCCGCAATTAGCGCCGCCCTGGAGGCGGGGGTGAGCACCCCGGACATGGGGGGGAGCGCCGACACGGCGACCTTCACGGCGGGGATCCTGGATCGCCTCCAATGACGCGCCACGCGAGCATCCTGGAGGCCATAGGGCACACACCGGTGGTGCGCCTCAATCACGTGGCCGCCGGGGTGGCTGCCGACATCTGGGCCAAGCTGGAGCTTCTCAACCCCAGCGGCAGCGTCAAGGATCGCATGGCCGTCTACATGGTGGATCGAGCAGAGGAGCAGGGGCTGTTGGGGCCGGGGGGCACCATCGTGGAGAACTCCTCGGGCAACACCGGCGCCGCCCTGGCCATGGTGGCCGCGGTGCGGGGCTATCGGTGCATCATCACCATGCCAGACAAGATGAGCGACGAGAAGCGGAGGCACATGGAGGGCCTGGGAGCAGAGGTGATCATTACGCCCACGGACGTGCCCGCCGACTCACCACAGAGCTACTACTCCACCGCGCGCCGTATCGCTGCGGAGATCCCCGGGGCCTTCTACCCGGACCAGTACAACAACCCCACGAACATCGAGGCGCACGAGAAGATCACCGGCCCGGAGCTATTCGAGCAGGTCGGCGGCCGGCTGGACGCGGTGGTGGCGGGCATCGGCACCGGCGGTACCTTGAGCGGGGTGGGACGCTATCTCAAGGCTCGAGATCCCGGGATCCAGGTTGTGGCGGTGGACCCCCACGGATCGGTGTTCTATGATCACTGGCGCTCGGGAGTCGCCGGCAGGCCCAGGGTCTACGACGTGGAGGGCATCGGCGAGGACTACGTGGTGGATGCGGTGGACTTCGAGATCATCGACGAGATGATCCAGGTGGACGATCGCGCCTCCTTCGAGATGACCCGCCGGCTGGCCCGGGAGGAGGGGATCTTCGCCGGGGGCTCAAGCGGAGCGGTGGTCTGGGGCGCCCTGCGCTACGCAGAGGCTCACCCGGAGGCCCGAGACATTGTGGTCTTCCTGGCCGACTCCGGCTCCAGGTACCTGAGCAAGGTCTACGACGACTCCTGGCTCGCCTAGCGTGGCTACTCTGCGGCGGCGGCGCCCGATCCCGGGGAGCGGACCAGCGGCGGGGAGGAGGGAGAGGACAGATGAGGTTTGATACAAAGGCGGTGCACGTGGGCGAGGAGCCCAACCTGGCGCCAGGTGGTTCAGGCGACGTGGTGATGCCCATCCACCTGGCCTCCACCTTTGCCCGCGCGCGGCTCTCCGAGCCCACGGGCGGCTACGAGTACTCCCGCTCGGGCAACCCCACCAGGGACGGCCTGGAGCGGCGCCTGGCTGCGCTCGAGGGTGGCTCGGAGGCGATCTGCTTTGCGTCGGGCCTGGCCGCCGAGACGGCCACGGTGCTCACCTTCCTGCGGCCAGGGGACCACGTGGTGCTCTTCCAGGATCTCTACGGAGGCACCCGGCGGCTCTTCTCCAGGGTCTTTGCGAAGAGGTGGGGGCTGCGCCTCAGCTACGTGGATGCACGGGACCCGGGGCAGGTCGCCGAGGCCATGGGGCCGGACACGCGCATGGTGTGGCTGGAGTCGCCCACCAACCCGCTGCTGGGCCTGTGCGACATCAGGGTCATCGCCGACATGGTGGAGGCCCGTGGGCCCGGGACTGGAGCGGGCTCCGGAGGGGGAGCCAGGGGCTGCCTGCTGGTGGTGGACAATACCTTCATGACCCCTGTGTTCCAGCGTCCCCTGGAGCTGGGGGCACACCTGGTGGTGCACTCCACCACCAAGTACCTAAACGGTCACAGCGACTCGGTTGGGGGGGTGGTGATCACGGGAGACCATGGGCTCGCCGAGAGGCTGCGTTTCCACCAGAACGCCGCTGGCGCGGTGCTCTCTCCCTTTGACAGCTTCCTGGTGCTGCGGGGCCTCAAGACCCTTGGGGTGCGCATGGCTGCGCACCAGGCTGGAGCTGCCCGGGTGACTCGCTGGCTGGAGGGCCGGCCCGAGGTGCGAGGAGTCATCTACCCCGGCCTCGAGAGCCATCCCCAGCACGAGCTGGCCGCCAGGCAGATGCACGGCTTTGGCGGAATGGTTTCCGTGGAGCTGGAGGGCGGTCTGGGAGCGGCCAGGAGGCTCCTGGAGACGGTGAGGATCTTCGCCCTGGCCGAGAGCCTGGGGGGCGTGGAGAGCCTCATGGAGAGCCCCGCCCTCATGACCCACGCATCCGTAGCCCCCGAGGCGCGCCGGCGCATCGGGCTCTCTGACGGCCTGGTGCGCCTGTCCGTCGGCATAGAGGACGTGGAGGACCTCCTGGAGGACCTGGAGCGCGGCCTGCGTGCTTCGCAGGTCGGCTGAGCCGCGAGCCTCGGCCTCCCACCTCAGGCCGAGGAGGCGGATACACGGCAGCATGACATCGTGCGCCAGCTCGGCGACGCAACGGTCGTGCTATCCTCTGCCGGGCCATGGGCGCGTGTGGAGCCAGGCCTGGCCCTGGCCGGGAGGCTACTTCCAGATGGCCGCGCGGCAGTAGGCGCAGGAGTCGTGGTGAGAGCAGGGTGGCGCGCCGGGAGGGGACATGGGACATGCCCCGGTCTTCTCCCGCCCGAAGGCCCGGCCGAACACCTGAAGGCCCGTGGATATCTCCCCCGGCTCGAGCATGACCTCGATGAGCGAGGGGGCATCCTGGAGGTCGCGAGCTTCAGCCATGGCGGCTGAGAGCTCCGCGGGAGTCTTGACACGCCAGGCGCGCCCGCCTCCCAACAGGCGCGGAATCTGCTGGTAGTCCCAGCGGCCGATGTCGTTGTAGGGGCCGTCCTGAAACACGCGCTGCATCCCAAAACCCCGGTTGTTAAATAGCAGCACCATGGGGCCCATGCGCCTGCGCACCATGTTCGAAAGCTCCAGGCCGGTCATCTGAAAGGCGCCGTCACCCACGAGCACAATGGGTCGTAGCCCGGGTTCGGCGAGCTGGGCGCCGAGGGCGGCCGGCACGGCAAAGCCCATGGATCCGTAGAAGGCGTTGGCCAGGTAGCCGTTCTCCCGGGGGATCCGCATGCCCAGGGATGCGCAGCAGGAGTCGCCCGTGTCTGCCACGAGCAGGTCATGGGGGCCCAGTTGCGCCTGCACCACGGCCATGTACTGGTCCATGCGGGAGTTGCTGGATCTGTAATCGAAGCCCCTGGCGGTGGGCCAGCCGGCGGGGGTCGAGACCTCTGGCGACGCCGCAGCCAGCTCTCGCACGAAGCGAGCAAAGCCCAGCTCGCGCCCCACCCGCAGCGAGCCATCCCCGATCCATCCAGAGCGTGCAATGAGCAGGCGGTCCCTCTTGAGGTCTGCGGTGAAGGCGCCGCAGTTTACGTCCGTGACCAGGGTGCCCAGCATCACCACCAGGTCGGCCGATTCCACCACCGCTCTCGTGGCAGGGTCGGTGGAGAGCACCCCGGCGTAGACCCCCATGACTCCGGGCTCGGTGTCGGCCATGGCGGCCTTGGCCACGAGGGTGGTCACCACCCGGGCGCCGTGGGCGCGCATGATCCGTCTCACCTCGGGCGCGAGCCCGTGGCGAGCCACCTCCACGCCCACCAGGAGCACCGGTCGGCTCGCCGCGGTCAGGCGCTCGCCAAAGAGGGACACGGCGCGGTCCAGATCCAGCCTGTGATCCCCCTTGGGGCGAGGCCTGGCGGTCTCCACCGGGACAGGCATGGTCATCATGTCCGTGGGGACCTCCAGGTACACGGGGCGCTTGTGCTCCCGAGCCCAGACGGCGGCGTCGAGGATCTGCTGAGATGCGGTGGCTGGGTTGTCCAGGCGCAGGGCAAGATCAGTGATCTTTGCGAAGGCGTCGAGCTGGTCCCTGGGGCTGCGCAGCACGTGGTGGGGGACCACCTCCAGGGGGTCGCCCGTGGGGGCGTATCCCCGTGGCGGCCCACCGCTTATCACCAGCAATGGCGAGTGCTCCGCGTAGGCGCCGGCGACGCCGTTGGCAGCGTTGAGCGCGCCAACACCGTAGGTCACCAGCAGGGCCGCCAGCCCCGAGTGGCGGCCGTAGGCGTCGGCGCTGAAGGCGGCGCAGGGCTCGTGGGTGGCCACAACGGGCTCGATGTCGTCGGTGGCCTCCAGGGCGGAGTACAGGGGCAGCACGTAGTCTCCCGGGATGCCGAAGACGTGGCGCACCGAGAGCCGGGCCAGGGTGGAGAAGAGCTGCTCGCCTAGGGGTCGTCTGTTCATGGGCGTCACCTGGGAGACATGGTGGGTCTCGCGCTCACAATGTATGTCCTGTCGCAAGAAAGGGGAGGGGGAAAGGCTCCCTCGAGCCCAGGTGCGCTCTCGCAGAAGCCTGTCGCCCGGATCTCCTCCGGTGCCAGAGGGCTAGGTTTCCGAGAAGCGCCCCTCGGTGTAGAAGCGGTCCAGGAGGTGGTCTTTCTCCTCGAAGCGGGCGTAGAGCCACTCGCCCAGGCCCTCCTCGGTGGTGGGCAGGGAGTCCATGGGGAAGCGTCGAACGTGCAGGTGCGCCCGGGGAGCGAACCCCTTGGCGAACTGCCAGAGGGTGGGGACGCCCTCCTCGTAGCCGAGGGTGCAGTCGTAGACG
>JAJRWW010000306.1 GCA_024276595.1 Myxococcota bacterium | reverse complement strand
GGGAGTCGGTGCTGGGGAAGATGGCCTGATAGGCGTAGGCGATGGCGTTTGCCAGCTCTGTTCCGTCTGGATAGCGAGCATCCGGGGCCCGGGATAGGGCCGCCATCACCACCTGCTCCAGGGCCGGCGGGACCTTTGCCCAGGTGCTAGCCAGCGGTGGTATGTCTGTGGACGTGCGGTTGTGGATCACCTCCAGCACGTTCTCGCTCATTTGCGGGAGGCGCCCGGAGAGCACCTCATACATCATGACGCCGAGGGAGAAGACGTCGGTGCGCGAGTACACCTCCTGCCCCCCCCGGGCCTGCTCTGGCGACATGTACGCGGGGGTGCCCATGAGCATGCCTGGGGTTGTGAGTCTGGCGTCAACGGCCAGGGCCGCGGCGATGCCAAAGTCTGTGAGGACCGCCTTGGGCCCATGGAGGACCACCACGTTGATTGGCTTCACGTCGCGATGGATGATCCCGTGTCGGTGGGCCTCGCCCAGGGCGGAGGCAAGCTCGTAAAAGAGCCTCAGGAAGGTCTGCATGTCAAGGGGTGTGTGGCGCCGGAAGTACTCGTCCAGGGTGAGGCCGTCGAGGAACTCCATTACTATGTAGTGGTTCGTCCCCTCGTCACCCACGTCGTAGACGCGTACGACGTTGGGGTGTCGGAGGCGGGCAGCGAGCTGGGCTTCCTGCAAGAAGCGCTGTGTCAGCTCCACGTTGTCCACCAGCTCGGGCTTGATGGTCTTTACTGCCACGTCCACGCCGAGGGCCAGGTGGTGCCCCTTGTAGACGACCCCCATGGCGCCAGATCCCAGGAGGGAGTCGATTCGGCATTTTCCGATGACCTTGCCTATCATGCGGCTGTTCCCCTCCCGGGCTGCTGGGCGCGCAGGGTGGATCGGCTGGCGGAGCGCCTGGACGCGCTCTTGAGCGTCGAGAAGGCCTCGGTGATCCGCACCATGGAGGCCTCCATTTCATCGATCTCGTTGGAGACCATCACGTTCCCCAAGGGGTCTGGCTTCGTTCCAACCAGGACCTGCTCCAGCGTGAAGAACTTGTTTACGAAGATGCGCAGCACCCACTTGACAAAGATGTAGTTGGCCAACCCCAGAGCGAGCCCAAGGGCTACTGAGAGGGCCAGGAACACGGCGAAGCTGGTGGTTGGCACGGAGAATAGCCGAGCCCAGAAGGCGAAGAGAGCTCCGCTGATCAGGCCAGTGCCGAGGATGCCGAAGAAGATGCGGTACATCATGGACATGGAACAATCCTCCAACGCGGCGGGCCTCTCAGGCCAGTCTTCCCTTGAAGCTACCAAAGAGCCTCATCGTCGTCTTGCCTAGCCCCTGTCCCAGGAAGCGCTGGTCGCCCAACCGCCGGACTATCCTGCTCATGGTGGGGTAGACGTGGATGGTGCTGGCGAGCCGATCAATGGGGATCTTCTCTCGCATCGCCAGCACTAGCTCGCCCAGGGCTTCTCCCGCGCCGGGGCCCAGCAGCGAGGCCCCCAGGATCCGTCCGCGCCCGGTGCAGACCACCTTGGCGAGGCCTCGCGCCTCTCCTTCGGTGACGGCCCTGTCCAGGCGGGAGTAAGGGAAGCGATAGACCTGTATGTCCAGCCCTTGGGACCTCGCGGAGGGCTCGGTCAGGCCCACGTGAGCCAGCTCGGGATCGGAGAACGTGGTCCATGGGCAGCCCTGGCTATCCATTTTCTTGCGCCAGCGAAACAGCGCGTTGCGCGTGGCGATCCTGGCGTGGGCTTCGGCCAGGTGCGTGAACTGGGGCGAGCCCGTGCAGTCACCGGCGGCCCATACCCGGCGATTGCTGGTACGAAGGTAGGGGTCCACGGTCACGCCGCGGTCCGTGTACTCGATGCCCCCCGCCTCCAGGTCCAGACCATCCAGGCTCGGCTTGCGACCCACTGCCACCAGTATTTCATCTCCCTCAACCGAATGCTCCTCGTCACCCACTCGGTACACGACCCGCTTCATGTCGCCAGCGGTCTCCACTCGTATGACCCTGGCGTTCAGCCGGATCTCCATCTCGTCCGAGAGGATCTCCCCGAGCATGGAGGTGAGCTCCGGGTCGTCGTTGGGCAGGATGCTGGGGCCAGACTGCAGGATCGTCACCCGAGAGCCCAGCCGGGCCATGGACTGGCCCATCTCTATCCCGATGGGCCCTCCGCCGATTACCACCAGGCGACGGACCATCTGTTGCAAGTGGAAGATCTTCACGTGGTCAATGAAGCCTACCTCCTCCAGACCCTCAATGGGAGGCGCTGCCGCGTGGGATCCCACCGCCAGGATGATCCGGTCGGCTTCGACAACGCCATCACCCACGGCGATGCGTCGCTCAGACAGAAAGCGAGCGCCTCCGAAGCGGGTCTGGACCCCGTGCTCGGCGAGCGCCTCTGGGGAGTCGTGTGCCTTGAGCTCTTCCACTGCGTCCCACACGAACTGGAGCACCGCACGAATGTCCACCTCTGGCGCTGGCGGCTCTGACGGGCGCAGGCCGAAGCGCGCCGCGGTTCTCATCAGGTGGGCCACCTTGGCGCAGCGGATGAGCGCCTTGGAGGGGACACAGCCATAGTACAGGCAGTCGCCCCCAAGCCGCTCCTTGTCCACGAGCAGAACCCTGGCGCCCAGCCGGCCAGCCACGGTGGCCGCGGTGAGGCCGGCGGAGCCTCCGCCAATGATCGCCATGTCGAACCGGTCGCTCTTCGGAATGTGGGTTGCCATGAGACTCCTCGCGTCAAATGAACGGAGGCCATTGGTACTCGCCCGGGTTGGGCGCTGGCGCAGCACACCAGCGCTGCCCACTCGACCATGGGTCGCTCAGGTCATCAGATGATTACAGGCTGCCTGCTCGCCCAGCTCTCGGGAGCATTGCCCAGCCATCCCGGACGCGCAAGGGGTCTTCCAAGAGAGCTACATTCCAACGGCGAGCTACACGCGCTGGCGCAAGTGGGACAGGGGTGTCTCATGGACACCCGCATGGTGTCTCACTGCGTTGCAGGGCCAGTGCTTGCGAGACACCTTCTCGCTGCATGTGGCCGGCTCCTGGGAGGCCCGGGCTCAGCCCAGCGGGGCGTTGGCGCCTCCTGGCTGGATCTGGCGCAGTCCTTGCAATAAGCTTGCTTCAAGCAGTCAACAACAACACACCGATGACCTGGCCCCAGGGGTTGGGCCGCAATCTACAAAGAAGGAGACAGGCAATGAGCATGAAGGAGAACCTCGAGAGGCTGGCAGGTACAATGAAGCGCTGGCAGAAGCTGGAGAACGCGGCCATCGCCCAGACCGCGCGGATCATGGAGGAGACGGAGCACCCGCTCATCCGCGCCGTTATGGAGGTCATCAAGAACGACTCGGAGAACCACTACCGGATCCAGCAGCTCATCAT
>JAJRWW010000305.1 GCA_024276595.1 Myxococcota bacterium | reverse complement strand
GGTGCTGCCAGAGCGCTGTGACAGCTCCTGGAGGAGCCGTCCTGCCAGGAGCGGGATGTCCTCGATCCGCTCGGAGAGGGGGGGGAGCTCGATGGGCATCACCGCCAGCCGGAAGAAGAGGGCCTCCCGGAAGGCGCCGTCGTTGACCATTCGGCGGAGATCCCGGTTGGTGGCGGCCACCACCCCTACGTCCACCTTTACGCCGTGACGCCCGCCCACACGCCGAAGCTCCCTGCTCTCGAGCACCCGCAGCAGCTTGGGCTGCAAGGAGGGGGTCAGCTCCCCTATCTCGTCCAGGAAGAGGGTCCCCCCCTGGGCCTCCTCGAAGCAGCCGCGACGCCTGGCGGTGGCTCCGGTGAAGGCGCCCTTCTCGTGGCCGAAGATGGTGGACTCCATGAGGTCCGCCGGGATCGCGCTGCAGTCGAGCACCACGAAGGGGCCTCCCCGCCTGGGGCTGTGGCGGTGGATCTCCCGCGCCACCACGTCCTTCCCGGTGCCGGTCATGCCCAGCAGGAGCACGGTGAGCTCCGAAGGGGAGATGCGCTCCAGGAGCGCGAAGATCTCGCGCATGGCAGGGCTGGACCCCAGCAGCTCCCCGAAGCTGTCGTTGGGGCTCAGGGGGATCTCCACCACCTCGTCGGTGGTGGTGAAGCGGATCCGGCTGGTGCCCACCATGAAGGCGGTGCCGGGAGTGACGTACACGTCGCGGATGCGGAGGCCCTCCACGTAGGTTCCGTTGGTGGAGCCCAGGTCCTTGAGCCGGTAGCCGTCCGAAACGGAGAGCAGCTCGAAGTGAGTGCCGGAGACGGCCTCGTCGGAGAGCTCCAGCGTGTTGATCATGCTCCTTCCGCCGGTCACCGAGGCGCGGTCCACCGCCACCTCGCGTCCGGCGTCCGGGCCGGTCTCCACCACCAGCTTGCCCTTGAGGAGACGCTTGGCCATGGCGCGGCCCTGGGCGTCCAGCACATCGGTTCTCCCCGGGGCCACCTCCTGGCCGGGGGCAGTCATGGGGCCTGGTGTACGAACGTCGCTCATGGTGCCGACGCGGCCGGGAGGGGCGCAGGGGGGCCCGCGAGGCCCATGTGAGTACCTGTGAACATGCCGAGAGGATACTACTTTGGTCTCCTCAAAGGAATGGGGCGTGCTATAGTCACGAATCGACGACTGTTGACCACCTGGGCACGGTTATTGCTACCTCAGATTGCGACGGTGGTGCCGAACCGGTGCCCGCTCACACGGCTTGCCCCCTGGGCTGAGGATGAATGTGCTTGTGCCAGGTTTCTCCAATGGGCTCCGCCACGCCGTGGCCGGCCCGCTCCTTGTGGCTCTCCTCCTGGTGGCCCTGCCGGGTCCCGCGTGCGTCCTGGACTGGGACGGCGGCAGCTCCCTGTGTGGCAATGGCGTCATCGACAGCGGGGAGGAGTGCGACGACGGCCAGGCGGGAGCCAAGGAGGGCTGCTCCGCCTCCTGCAAGATCGACCACGGCTATCACTGCGTGAACGAGCCTTCGGTCTGCACCACCACCTGCGGCGACGGGATCATCGCCCCGGGCGTGGAGGAGTGCGACCAGGAGCAGAGCCCGCCCACCAGCTACGACGGCTGCAGCGCCGACTGTCGGGAGGAGCCCAACTGGACCTGCTCTGGCGAGCCCTCCACCTGTGTCCCAGGGCTGTGATGGGGGGGGATCCTTTGAGCGGAGAGGATCGAGGCAGGAGCACCCATCAGCGCCTCTCCCCTTCGGCGCGCCCCGGGGATGGGGCTGGTGGGCGGCGTCCCACGGTCAGGCTGGACACCCCGGGCTCCCAGGAGAGCGCGCCCATCTTTGGCGCGGACGACGACCCGAGCGGCGCCGCCGCCCGGGCGTCGGTGGCAGGGAGGCGCCTGGGGCGCTACGAGCTGCTGCTGGAGATGGGCAGCGGCGGCATGGCCACCCTGTACCTGGCGCGCATGGCCGGCCCCCGGCGCTTCGAGAAGCTCGTCGCCATCAAGAAGATCCACGATCACCTGACCTCCAGGCAGGACTTTGTGGACATGTTCCTGGACGAGGCGCAGATATCTGCCCGCATCCAGCACCCCAACGTGGTGCAGCTTTTCGACCTGGGGGAGGCCGATGGATCCTACTTCATCGCCATGGAGTATGTGCACGGGGTGAACCTGGCCGGCCTGCTCCGGGCGGTGTCGGGCAGGGGCAGCGGCCAGTACGGGTGGCCGCAGGCGGCCTGGATTGTGGCGGAGGCCGCCGCTGGTCTCCATGCCGCCCACGAGCTGCTGACCACCGACGGCCGGCCCATGAACCTGGTGCACCGGGACGTCTCGCCGCAGAACATCCTCGTCTCCTACGACGGGAACGTGAAGGTGGCCGACTTCGGCATAGCCTTTGCCGCGGAGAGGATCACCCACACCTCCAGCGGGGTGCTCAAGGGCAAGATCCCGTACATGGCCCCGGAGCAGGCCGCAGGGGAGCCCCTGGATCGGCGGGCAGATGTTTTCGCCCTGGGCACCCTGCTCTTCTAGAGCGTCTGCCTCTGCCGACTGTTCAAGGAGCCCAGCGAGGCGGCCAGCCTCAACCGGGTGATCCGCGCGGACGTGGTTCGCCCCAGGGATGTGGACCCGCAGCTCCCCCAGGGCCTCGAGGAGATCATCCTCAGAGCGCTCTCCAGGGAGCGGGAGCACCGATTCCAGACCGCTGCCGAGCTCAGCCACGCCCTGCGGGGGCTGCTCTCCACCCATGGGGCTCCAGTGGACGCCTCTCAGGTCGCCTCTGTGCTGGCAGAGCTCTTCTCTGACCATAAGGAGCGGCTCGATACCCGCATCTCCGAGGCCACCCAGAGCCGCCCTGCGTCCGCGGCGCCAGCGCCGGTGGCCCTGCCGGCTCCCCTCTCCCGGGCGGGGCAGGAGACTGACGTTGTCCATGGCTCCCCCGGTGGGGGCTCCGGGAGAGCCCTGCTGGTGGCGGCCTTGCTGGGACTGTTCGTGCTCACCACCGCGCTGGTGGCCTTTTGGGCCTGGCCCGCCGAGCGCCGGGCGCCGCCCGCTGTCACTGCACCTGGGTCTTCTCCCAAGGGGGACATGCCCGGGGGAGGAGGGGGCGGCGGCGCGCGGACCTCGGCCGCGGCTGGCTCCGCGGGGGCTCCTGCCCCACGGACGGATCCCATGGGGCCTGCGGCTGCCCGGCAGCCACCGGTGGCTGGGCGGCTCCTGGTGAGGTTCAATGTGCTCCCCCGGCGCGCCTCGGCCACCATTCACTTTCGCGGCAAGACCTACCGTCAGAACCAGCTTCAGCTCCTCGTGGAGCCGGCGGCCAAGGAGGAGGAGGTGCGTGTCCAGGCCCCGGGCTACAGGCCGCTGACGCAGGTCGTGCTGGTGACAAGGGGGGCGCGGCTCTCCTACGAGCTGCGCCTGAGGCGTCGCCGGCGCCGGGCCAGGTCCCCCATGGACGCCATGCGATCTCGTGGAGTGGACAGGCGCCCGGCCCCCCGGCCTCGTGAGAGTGCCGGGCCGATGGTGCCCGTGCCTGCCATGTTGTCGTTGGAGTGAGGCTCCCTCCGAATGGAGGGAGCTCTCATGGAGAGCTTGCGCGCCGAGGAGATGGCGCGCTGGAGATGGTGATGAAGAGAATCTGGATCCTGATGCTGGCGCTGGTCCTGGCCCAAGGTGGGCTCCCTCGAGCCGAGGCGCGCGGACAGGTTGCCCTCTCCCCGGCCCAAAAAAGAGAGGCAGTGCGTCTTGATCGGCGGGCCTACAAGGCCTGGAGGAAGGGGAACATCAAGGGAGCCCTGAAGCTCTGGCTCGAGGCCTACTCCAGGTGGCCGAAGCCGCTGCTCCTTTTCAACGTGGCGCTGGCCTACGAGCAGCTCAAGGACCCGGTGCGGGCGGTGAGCTACCTGCGGGACTACCTCAGGCAGGCGGCAAGAGGCGGAGGCAATGCTGCCATAGTGGCGCAGGCCCACAAGCGTCTGCGGCCCCTGAGAAAGCTGGTCGCCGTGCTCACGGTCAAGGGCCCGAAGGGCTCCTCGGTCCTCATCGATGGCAAGCCCTTGGGGGCGGCGCCCGTGGAGGTGGTGATCGCCCCCGGGGCTCACGTCATCCTCGTGGTCAAGGGCCGGGTGAGGCT
>JAJRWW010000304.1 GCA_024276595.1 Myxococcota bacterium | reverse complement strand
GGTGTGACTCCGGCCTCTCCGAGCACGGGGTCCACTGCTGGCGGGGATGTCGAGACACGGTGGTGGAGAGGAACCTCTTTATCGACAACGCCCGTGGGGTTGGCTTTGGCATGGCCACGTCTGGCGATGCGAGGACCTTCGACGACGATCCCTGCCCTGGTGTGACCGGCTACGTGGGCCACTATGGCGGGGTGGTGAGGAACAACTTCATATTCGTCTCCGACCCTGGGCTGCTCGCCTCCCCGGACGGATTTGACTGTGGAGTGTGCTTCTGGTCTGCCTGCGGCGCGAGGGCGCTCCACAACACGATCGTGTCGGTGGGCGACAACTTCTCCTCCATCGAGTGGCGTTTCGAAAGCTCCGCGGGCGTGCAGATCATCAACAACATCGTCACCCATCCCCTGAGGGAGCGCAACGGCGCCTCGGCAACCCAGGCAGGCAACATCACCGAGGCCCCCCTGTCGCTTTTCGTGGACGGGGCCGGGGGCGATCTGCACCTCGCGCCCACCGCCTCCGAGGCGATCGACCAGGGTGCGCCGGTGGAGCCGGGGCTGTGCACCGACGACATCGATGGGCAGCCCAGGGACTCCAGCCCCGACGTGGGCGCAGACGAGATCGTCTCCCCCTGAGCAGCCCCTGAGCTACAGGGCTCGCCAAGGGCCGAGCTGGGCGGCCGAGCGCAGGAGCTTCCCTGCGCGAGCCCTGGGCCCTGGCCACGTTGACGCCGGCTCGAGCTCTGCCCTGGGCGCTGGCTGTGCTGACGCTGGCCAGGGATCTGGCTATGTTGACGCTGGCCTGGGCTCCACCAGGCCAGCGTCGTCGTGGGCAGGGCTCCCCACCCGGGAGCTCACGCGCCAGAGCTCCATGTGGGCAGCCGGCGCCGGCCGCAGCAATGCCTGGAGGGTGTCCGTGTCCTCGGTTGCTGGGTCAAGCCAGGTGCTGTAGTCATCCGGGTGCAAGATGACGGGCATCCTGGGGTGAATGGGTCTGAGGATCTCGTTGGCGTCGCAGACGATGATTGTGCACGAGCGCAGGATCTTTCCCGCGGGGTCGGTCCACTTTTCGAAAAGCCCTGCGAGGGCGAAGATGTCAGAGCCCTTTGCCCCAAGGTCGGCCTCCACGACGCGGATGTTGTAGGGCTGGCTTTTTCCGCGCACGTTCCGCCACTCGAAAAAGCCCGTGGCCGGGATGATGCAGCGCTGGCGCCTGAAGGCGTCGCGGAAGGCGGGCTTCTCGGCCACGGTCTCGGCGCGGGCGTTGATGGTGTGGTAGGAGATCCTCTCGTCAGAGGCCCAGGATGGGATCAGGCCCCACCGCAGGAGCATCCCTTCTCGGCCCTCTGCTCTCTGCCTTATTGCGAGCACCTGCTGGGAGGGGGCGATGTTGTACCGGGGGCTCCATTTTACGGGCCCGAGAAGGCCGAAGGTCTCCATGATGCTCTGGCCATCGGCGACGAGATTGTAGCGACCACACACGGCATGTCCCTCCACAATGTCAAAGCCGGGAGAGCCTGGCGCTGGGCCCTCCTGGTCGTTTTTATCACAATGTGGGCCGAAGGGGCAGCAAAGGAGCTTGCCATTGTCCTTGACACGCGCGCCGAGCAAATCATACGATCTTTCGGCGGTCCCCGTCCTTTTCTCTTCAAGGAGCTCTCAGATGACCACTAGCCAACGGTTGCCCAGCTACCTCACTCTGCTTCTCGGTCTTGCGCTGCTTTCGAGCTGCGCATCCGAGGATGCGGTCCCCATCCAGGCCAGGCAGCCCATTGTGGGCGGGACGAGCACCAGCGGCTACTCGCCGGTGGGGGCGCTTACGATCATGCATCCTGGCTGGGGCTATCTGGGCTCTTTTTGCACCGCCACGCAGATCGATGGGAGCTGGCTGCTCACGGCGGCTCACTGCCTGGAGACCGACGTGGGCGGCGTGGCCCTCACGCCGGGCATCGTGCGCTTTTACCAGGGGTCGGACGCCGACAACCCCACCGCGTCGTCGCTGCACGAGGTGGACGGCTTCTACGTTCATCCTAGCTACAACCCCGGCACCCAGCAAAACGACATCGCCCTGGTGCACCTGACTGCCCCCCTGGCAGGGGCCACCTATGCAATCAACACGAGCGCCATGGGCGGATCCTGGGTGGGCACCGACCTGCGCTATGTGGGCTACGGGGTCAATGATGGCATCAACGAGACCGGCGGCGGGATCAAGCGGGTTGGGGACATACCGATCCTGCAGGTGAACCTCTACTCCTACTACAGCGACGCGTCGGCCAACAACGTGGGCGTGTGCTTTGGCGACTCCGGGGGGCCGGGCCTCCTTCAGAGCGGCGGCTCCTGGTACGTGGTGGGTATCAACTCCACCGTGGGCAGCGGCTCGGGAGACCCCTGCCTGGGCACGGGGAGCCACACCCGAGTGGACCAGTACGCTGCCTGGATCACGAGCATCACCGGCGGGTCTCTGCCGAGCTGCTCCCAGGATCCCAACATGTGCTACTGCCAGGCCGCGTGCCAGGCCAACGGGACCTGTGACAACCAGCAGTGCGAGGTGCTCGACTGTGCCGACATCAACATCTGCATGAACAACTGCGGGGCCAACGACAGCGCCTGCTTCACCGACTGCTACCTGCAGGGCACGGCAGAGGGCCGCGCCCAGTTCGACGCCATCACCCAGTGCGCCCTGGACAACAACTGCTACGACGCGGCGGACTATCAGCAGTGCATGACGACCTACTGCCAGCCAGAGATCGACACCTGCTTCCCCACCACAACTGGGCCCCTCACCTGCGAGCAGGTCTACGACTGCATGGCCGCATGCCCCTCAGGGGATCAGGTCTGCGTCAACGACTGCTATGGCGATGGTACCGCGGTGGCGCAGACCCAGCTCTCCGACATGCTCTCCTGCTTTGACACCCAGTGCGGGAGCATCTCGGATCCAGCCCAGTGGCAGGACTGCGTGTGGAATGGCTGCGCCACAGAGATCGAGACGTGCATGCCCCCGGCCAACTGTGACATCACGGGCGGGGACTGCGCGGCAGGGGAGGCTTGCTACGTAACCCCTGGGGGGAGCACCGACTGTTACTCCTCTGACGGCAACCAGCTCGGGGACGGCTGCAGCCAGAGCCCCACCAACTCCCTGAGCTGCGGCGATGGTCTGCTATGTGCGACCTGGGAAGGCAACGTGTGCGTGCAGTTTTGCATGGACGACCTGGACTGCGC
>JAJRWW010000303.1 GCA_024276595.1 Myxococcota bacterium | reverse complement strand
GGGTTGCGGACCTGAGCCAATGCCCTTACTCCCTGCCTACCGCTACGCGCTCCACCCTACGGGGTTGGCGTCGAAGGCCCGTCGGGTGTGGGGCCGGCGGAAGTGGGGCCGGCGCCCCTCCCCCAGTGTCTGAACCACAGGGCGAGGTCGTGGAGGAGCTTCCGCTGAACATTTTCACCCTCATGGCGGGCCGCCGCTTCGAGGATCTCACCGAGCATGTCCGCCATTGGGAGGGCTGCACTCCGCCGATCCCATGCCTGGACGCCGCCGGTCTGATCCTGCTCAAGAGCGGCAGCGTCCGCGAGCGCGACCAAATGGACATCCTCGCGCTCCGGCGGATACAGCAGGGATCCAAGAGGCAGAGCTGACGTCGATCCCCTGAGCGCGGGATATTTTCGGGGAATGTGGAGGCCTGGCCCGGGGTTGGATCTTCGAGTAGGATGTCTGAGCTGACGAGTCGAGCAGGCCGTGGGGCCACGATGTGGGTGGAAAATGAACGACGTGGAAAAGACGGAAGAAACCAACCAGGATCTGCACACAGATGACCAGGCGGCCGCCAGGCGGGCCCCGGAGAGGAGCCCAGAGGCAGAGGATCCGCGGTCGACCGAGGAGGTCGCGCCCCAGGAGCGGGTGGACAGCCGCGCCCTGTGGCGAGGTGAGCTGGTTCAGGAGGCGCTGGCCAACCGCCCGGAGCTGCGCAAGCTGGCCAAGAAGCAGAGCTTTGGTGCCAGCCGCAGGATCGGCTTTGACCTGGGCTTCGAAGATGGAGCGCGGAAGCTGACCCTCCCTCAGCTCCAGGCCTTCGGGGAGCTGCTTCAACGTCGCCTGGCCACCTACTCCCCCCACGAGATGCCTCCGGACCTGCGCGGGTACCTGGACGAGCGAGGCGCTGGCCTGGATGAGCGGGGGTTCTTGGCTGGCTACGTGGATGGGGTCGGCGAGTTTCTGCGAGCCTTCAAGGAGCAGCTAGGCAGGCAGGGCTGAGCCCGCCTGGCTGAGCCCGCCTGGCCAAGCCTGCCCTCCGGCGGGGGCTGCGCCGGCCGGCGAGCAGCGCGGACCGCCCACGTCGCTTTCCGCTTGATATCATTGGGAGCCGGCGCTATATATCAGCGTCCTCATCCAAGGGTCGGGCCCCTGCCATGGATCGAGGCGCGGCGGATGTGATGGCCGCATTTATTTGAAATGATAGGGGTTTAGGTGCAATCATGGCTAAGAATGGTATCCACCCGGCCTACGAGGCCGCCACCATCAAATGTGCCTGCGGGAACGAGGTCCAGACCTTCTCCACCCGCGGCGACTACGTGGTCGAGATCTGCTCGGCCTGCCACCCGTTCTACACTGGCAAGCAGAAGCTGGTAGACAGCGCCGGCCGCGTCGAGCGCTTCAACCGCAAGTACGGCAAGCTCAAGCAGTTCCAGCCCAAGTAGGTATCAACCCTGTTCAGGACTCCCCGGCCTCGGGTGGGTCCCCAGGTTCACGCCATGCCCGACACCTCCCCAGGCGAGATCCACGTTGGCGGCCAGGCTGTAATGGAGGGCGTGATGATGCGCTCCCCCAGCTCCCTGGCCATTGTGTGCCGCACGGCGGCCGGGGAGCTCGTGGTCAAGGAGCAGGCCTGGCGCTCCATCTGGGAGAAGGTGCGCTTCTTGCGCTGGCCCTTCTTCCGTGGCGCTGTCGTCCTGATGGAGTCGCTCCTCAACGGCATGTCCGCCCTCTCCTTCTCCGCGAAGATCCAGATGACCGGGCAGCCGGAGGCGCCAGATGCGGCAGAGGAGGGTGAGGCAGGCGAGCCAGGTGAGGAGAAGGCCCCCTCCATGTGGGGGGTGATCCTCCTGTCGACGCTCCTGGCGGCGGGGCTGTTTGTCGGGTTGCCCCACGCCCTCACCGCGCTCATGGGGTTCTCCTCCTCGTCGGTGGGCTTTCACCTGGTGGACGGGCTCATCAAGGCGACCATCTTCGTGGGCTATGTCGCCGCCATAGGGCTGATGGAGGACATCAGGCGCGTTTTTCAGTATCACGGCGCCGAGCACAAGGCCATCTTCGCCCACGAGTCAGGCAAGGGCATGACCCTCGACAACGCCCGGGCCCAGACCCGATTCCACCCCCGCTGCGGCACATCCTTCCTGTTCATCGTGATCCTCACGTCCATCCTGATCTTTGCCGTGACCCTCAGGTTCACCCTGGCGGACAACCGATTCCTGGATCACCTGCTCAAGATCTTCATCAAGCTCCCGCTGCTGTTTCCGGTCGCGGGGCTCTCCTACGAGGCGCTCAAGCTCTCCGCTCGCTTTCGCACCAACCCACTGGTGCGAGCGCTCATGGCGCCGGGCCTGTGGCTCCAGCGGATCACCACCCGGGAGCCCACGGACGACCAGCTCGAGGTGGCCCTGCTGGCCATCGAAAAGACCCTCTGGCGGGAGCAGCTCGACCCCCAGGTGGAGACGCCGGACAAGACAGTGGAGGTGTTTCCCTCCTTCGAGGAAGCACGCGCCGTGCTAGGTTAGGCCATCATGATCGACGACCGAATGCGCGCAAAGCTGGAGGGCATGGCAGAGCGCCACGCCGAGCTGAACGAGCGCCTCTGCGACCCCGGTCTCGCCGGACGCAGAGAGGAGTTTCTGCGCGTCAGCAGGGAGCAGTCCGACCTGAGCGAGCTGGTGAGCCAGTGGGGCCGCTACCAGAAGATGGAGCTGGAGCTGGCCGAGGCGGAGGAGATGCTCGGCGACTCGGACGAGGAGCTCAGGGAGCTGGCCAGGGGCGAGGTGGCCCAGCTCCGCAAGGAGCTGGATGAGCTCACCCGCAAGATAAACCTCCTGCTTCTGCCGGGCGACCCCAACGACAAGAAGAACATCATCCTGGAGATCCGGGCGGGCACCGGCGGGGAGGAGGCGGCCCTCTTTGCCGCCGAGCTGTTTCGCATGTACGCCCGCTTCGCCGAGCGCCAGCGCTGGAAGCTGGAGATAATGAACCGCTCCGAGAGCGCCACCGGAGGGCTCAAGGAGGTCATCGCGCTCATCGAGGGGACCGCCGTCTTTAGCCACCTCAAGTTCGAAAGCGGCGTTCACCGGGTCCAGCGGGTCCCGGCCACCGAGTCCCAGGGCCGAATCCACACCTCCGCCGCCACCGTGGCGGTGCTGCCCGAGGCGGAGGACGTGGAGATCCATATCGATGACAAGGACTTGAAGATAGACGTGATGCGGGCCGGTGGCCCCGGGGGCCAGAGCGTGAATACCACCGACAGCGCGGTCCGGATCACCCACCTCCCCACCAACCTGGTGGTCATCTGCCAGGACGAGAAGTCTCAGCACAAGAACAAGGCCAAGGCCCTGAAGGTGCTCAAGTCGCGTCTGTTGGAGCTGGAGCAGTCCAGGCAGCACCAGGAGCGCAGCGCCCAGCGGCGCTCCCTGGTGGGCTCTGGCGACCGGTCGGAGAAGATCCGTACCTACAACTTCCCCCAGGATCGCGTCACGGATCATCGCATCAAGAGGACCTGGCACAACCTCGACGGTGTCATGGACGGGATGCTCTCGGAGATAGTCGAGGCCCTGCGTACCCACCACCAGGCCCAGCTCCTGGCAGGTGACGACCTCTAGCCCATGGCAGCCGGACCAGGGCTGTCGATCCAGGCCTTGTAAAGAGGCTGATCATGGTTCACACAAGACCCCAGGTGACCCCTGGAGAGGCTTCGACTCCATCCCTCGGCCGCGTGGCTGAGCCCACAAGCGGGGCTCTCCCAGGGCGAGCCCTGGGGCGCCGGCTGCGGGTGGCCGTGGTGGTGCCCGCTCGCAACGAGGAGAGCCAGATCCTGAAGGTGCTCCAGAGCATGCCTCCGCTGGTGAGCAGGATCATCGTGGTGGACGATGCCAGTGAGGACGCCACGGCCCGGCTGGTGCTTCAACGTGGAGCCGAGGATCCCAGGGTCCAGCTCGTGAAGCTGGCCAGCCACCGTGGAGTGGGGGGGGCCATCGCCATGGGATACGCGGAGGTGCTCCGAGGCCAAGAGGAGGTCGCCGTGGTCATGGCCGGGGATGGGCAGATGGATCCCGCGGACCTGCCGGCGCTGCTGCTTCCCCTGGAGGAGGGCCGCGCCGACTATGTCAAGGGCAGCCGCTTCGCCTATCCAGGGGGCTCAGCCATGGTGCCCGCGGTGAGGCGCCTCGGCATCCGAGTGCTCAGCGCGGCCACCCGCCTGGCAGCGGGCTACGACTCCCTCTCCGACTCGCAGTGTGGCTTCACGGCCATCTCCAGCGCTGCCCTTGCCGCGCTGGACCTGGACGGAATCTACCCCGGATACGGCTACCCCAACCACCTGCTCGGGCTCCTGCGCGCCCAGGGGCTGCGGGTGGCGGAGGTCCCGGTGCGGCCCCGCTACCACGTCGGCGAGCGCTCGAAGATGCGGATCCACCGGGTGGTGCTGCCGATCACGCTGCTGCTTTTTGGAATCCTCATTCGCAGGCTAGGGGCCGGCCCCCAGAGCACCACCCATGGCGTCGAGGACCCGGGGGCTAGAGCCAGTCCAGGTTGACGTGCGACAGCCCCAGGTGACGGAGCCTCACCCGCAGGGCGCGGGTGCCCACTCGCAGCTCGGGGATCTTCTCCTCGTGGGTCTCCACGAAGATGTGGTCGATGCTGTGCACCAGCCCGGTGTCCAGCAGGCGGTCCAGCAGCTCCACCTCCGCGCCCTCCACGTCCAGCTTCAGCAGGCGCACCTGCACCCCCAGCCCGCGCAGAAAGTCGCACAGATCCACTGTCTCCACCTTCACGAAGCTCTCCTGCCGGACATTGGGCTTTGCCGACAGGAGGGATGAGCCCGTGGACCAGCGCAGCCCGTCCTCCTCGGCGCGCTCGTGCAGAAAGAGCCTCCTGGGGCCTGCCCCAACCGCCACGGCCTGCCTGTGACAGCGAACGTGCCCGACCCCCTCGAACCTGCGCTCCAGCTCGGCGAAGGCCACGGGGTTGGGCTCAAAGGCGTGCACGGTGGCGCCTCCGCGAGCCAGGAGCGCGGTCACGTCTCCCACGTTTGCTCCACAGTCCACCGCCACGTCCCCTGGGCCGAGCTGGACAGACATGAGCCTGCGCCGGGCTCGCTCCCCAGGGGTGGTTCGACGCAGCCGCGAGCCCGCCATGCGCCGGAGGTGGCGGGCGAGGTTGGCTAGCCTGCAAAGCATGGTGCGGCAGGCTATTGCCAAGGCTCGAGCTTGTCAAACGGATCCGGGTTCCGCTACATTGGCTTCCGGATCGCTGGTGGCGCGACCTCTCACCATGGATGCAAGGACCAAACCCATCTGCCTGGCGCTTTTTTTCACCAGCGGCCTCTCCCTGGAGCGCTGGGACCGCGCGGGGATACTCACCCGCGAGGTGGCCATCTACGAGCGCATGCAGCGCGCCGGGGTGAGAGTGATCTTTGTCACCTACGGCGGACCAGGCGAGCTGCGCCACGCTGGCGGGCTCGGTGTGATTGAGATCTGCTGCAACCGTTGGAACCTGCCCCTTCCATTATATGAACGCCTCATCCCGCTCTTGCACGCCCGCTCCCTCAGGCGGGCGACCCTGCTGAAGACCAACCAGATCTCCGGAGGAGCCACCGCCCTGGCCGC
>JAJRWW010000302.1 GCA_024276595.1 Myxococcota bacterium | reverse complement strand
GGGTCGGCGTGGTGGCCCGGTGCCGGTGTCTCGACGGCGCTCGGAGTGGAAGATGGCTGGGAGCCGTGGAGCTGCCGCAGGTAGGCGGCGTTGACGCGCTCCCGCAGCTCCTTGCCCACCTTGAAGAAGGGGAGGCGCTTGGGGGCCACCTTCACAGGGGCCCCGGTGCGAGGGTTGCGGCCCTCGTAGGACTTGTACTTCCGGACCTCGAAGCTCCCGAAACCTCGGATCTCGATGCGCTCCCCGGCCCGAAGGGCGTCCTCCATGCTGGAGAAGATGGAGTTGATGATGAGCTCGGCCTTGCCCTTGGGGAGCTTCAGCCCGCTGGCGACTGCCTCGATCAAATCGGATTTGGTCATCAGTAGTCCTTTACGTGAAGTTTCCTTCGCTCCGAGTCATCATACTAGTGCAACATTGCTATGGAATCAACTCAAACCTCCGGGCCGGGGGGAGGCCGCTGGCTGGCCCTGGCGCCCCCCTGAATCGTGCCAGCGAGGGGAGCCGAGGGCGCCCTAATAGCGGTACTCCAGCTCCAGCCGGAGCCAGACCTCGGGGTTTGGGGAGCGAGCCAGGGTGGAGCTGCGCCTGTCCAGGTAGTGCAGCACCTCCACCCGGCCCTTGATCCGGAAGGTGCGCCTGTACCACCAGGCGGCCTCCAGGTAGGCCCATATGGACTGCTCCAGGTAGTCGTTGTGCTCGAGGTCCTCGTAGCGGTACCTGAGCCGAGCTCGCAGGCGCAGGTCCTTGACGGGCTTGTACATGACCAGCAGCCAGGCGGAGAGGTCCTTGCGAAACTTGGGCAGCGGCTGCCCGGAGGAGTCCTGGAAGCGCGTGGTGTTGTCGTCCACGAAGCGCAGCAGCGAGTAAGCAGTGATGCTGAGCTTCTTCAGGGGAAGGAACTTGAGCTGCAGGCCCAGATCGTACTTTTCGCCGTGGCAGGAGATGGGCTCCCCCTCCAGGTCCTCCTCGTCGGTGACCGAGTAGCAGTTGCCCCGGCTGTTGTCCTCCAGGCCCTTGTCCTGGAACTCGCCCCACAGGCCAGGGCGGAACCAGGTGGTGACCTCGTAGTCCACCCGCGCCCGGGCCCGCAGCCGGTGGGCGGCGATCTTCTCGCCGGCGATGTTGGTGCGGTTCCAGTCGGAGGGGGCGGTCCACCAGTCCAGGAGCCCTCGGAGCTGCATGTCCTTGACCTTGGAGCGGTACTTGAGGCGCAGCCCCAGCTCGTCTCGGGCGCGGTTCCCGTCGTACTCGTCAGGCGCAGCGATGGGCCGGCCGTGGGGGTTGGCAAAGGCCTTGTCGTAGTAGCGCGCGGCCAGCTCCAGCTCGTGCTTCTTGATCGTGAGTACGCCGCGCAGGATGGCGCCGAAGCCCCCCACCCGCTTGGTCTCGTCCTCTGCCTCTGGCATGGAGTCGAAGGTGTGGGCGACCTCCAGGAAGATGTCGCCGATCCCCTTCCCCCAGGCGGCGTTGATTCCGATGGCTCCAAAGGGACCCCCGTAGGGCATCTTGTTCCACTCCTGGAAGTCCAGGTCTGCGCCATCGACCAGCCACCTGACGGTGGAGCCATAGCCTGTGACTCCAAAGAATATGCGCTGGGAGACGAAGTAGGTGACGTTGCCCCCTCCCAGCAGCTCATTGTACATGTCCGGGAGGGTGAAGAAGCTGAAGCGGGAGGTGGGGGCCAGGCGGTCGGCGCGGATACGGAAGACGCTGGGAGCAGCGCACTCGGGCAGGTCGTCGTTGCGCGGGTCGTCGCACCTCATCCGGTTGTAGATCTCGTACTGGTAGATGTTGTGGGTCTGGTAGGAGAAGAACCCGTAGGTCTGCATCCAGTGCTTCTTGCCCACCTTGATCTTCTTGATCCCAAAGGCGGCCCCCCGTAGCCGGTTGGTCCACTTGTAGTCGGGAGAGCTGTAGCTGTACCGGGCCGACCCGCCGCATGGGGAGTCGGCTAGCTCGCCCGAGGACTCCCGGCAGGTGCGACTGGAGCTCTGGTTGTAGTAGAGGGTGTCGTCCAGGCGGATCCCGTTGGGGCTGTAGTAACCGGTGTTGTCAAAGGTGAGGCGCTGACCGAAGCCGATGCGGTAGGTCCCGGCGATGACCTCCCACCTGGTGGTCTTGTACTGCACGTAGACCTTGGGGAGAGCCACCCCGGGCTTGGGCGGGTCCGCCGCCAGCCCCTGCCTGTTGGGATCCCAGACTGGTTTGCCCAGCCAGTCCCGGGTCAGCACCAGGGTGAGCCCGGCGATCATGTGCCGGAAGGTGGCGATCCGGGCCGACAGGTACATGGGTGGCACCCTGGTGTCGCCCACCACGTAGGTCATCCCGTACTTGAAGCGCAGGCGCGTGGCGTAGAGCTTCACGTCCTGCTTCTTGACGACCAGAAATGGCGCCATGGAGGCGATCTTTCGGGCGCTGACGGCCCCGGCCTTCACCAGGTCGGCCGGGTCTGCGATGCGCCCGGCGACCTTCCGATAGGCCAAGATGGCGTCCACCTCCTCGTAGGTCAGGTTCGGCAGCGTGTACAGGGTCGCCCGGTC
>JAJRWW010000021.1 GCA_024276595.1 Myxococcota bacterium | reverse complement strand
GGCAACGGCACGCTGGAGGGGGACGAGGAGTGCGACGACGGGAACACTGCAAGCGGCGACGGATGCAGCGACTCCTGCACCCTGGAGCCAGACTGCGGCAACGGCACGCTGGAGGGGGACGAGGAGTGCGACGGCTCCGTTCCCCCGGGCGCATCTTGCCAGGCCGCGGGCTATCTCTCCGGCGACCTGGCCTGCGACGCGGGCTGTCGCCTGGACTACTCTGGCTGCGGAAATCACCCGGACCTGGTGGCCTGGTACCGCCTGGAGGCCAGCGCCGGCCTCGTGGTGGACAGCTCCATGTGGAGCAACGACTGCGTGGCCGTGGGGGGCCTGATCAGGGACGCCACCGGCATGGATGGCAGGGCGGCTACCTTTGACGGCTCCAGCGCCTACGTGGACTGTGGGGAGGGGAGCAACCTGGACGGCATGGCTGCCTTGACCGTGGAGGCCTGGGTGCTCCTGGCAGACTACGGCGCGGAGACGGTGCTCCTCTCCCGTGCCACGAGCGCCGACGCCACCGGCCTCGTCTATGCGCTGGGAGTGGTGGGAGGACCCCTGTGGGGGGCCGAGGAGGGCCACGCCTTCTTCGCCGCCGGGGACCTGGTCGCCGCGGTGTTCTCATGGGACCCGCTCCCCCTGGGCGAGTGGGTCCACCTGGCCGGGGTCTTCGAGGCCGGGGAGATCGCCCTCTACGTGAACGGCGCCCTTGTGGGTAGCGGGAGCGTCACCGAGACCACGCTCCCCTCCCCTGCTGGCGCCAGGCTGCACCTGGGGCACATTTTCGCCGGCGGCCAGGCACCGAGCTACGACAGCTTCCTCGCGGGCTCATTGGACGAGGTCCGGCTCTGGCGCGCCGCACGGGACGCCGCGGGGGTGTGCATGGATGCTGGCGGCACCCAGGATGCGTCGGGCGATTGCCAGCTTTGAGACCGGATCGGCAACCACGGCGGCCTCTGCCTGCCGCCACATGCTCGACCCAGGCCCCCCACAGCCCCGCCCTGTCCATCTACCTCACCACTCCCTCTGAGATGACGGAGACCCAATGCTCAAAGACAAGCTGCGCGTTGGCCTGATCGTGGGTCTCGCAGTGGGCGTGCTCGGCGCGGTGCTGACCTACTGCCGCCCCGACGCCCTGGAGAACTACGAGGCGGTGACATACGACCTCAGGGCCGAGTGGGCGGCCGATCCCAGCCGGGCTGACCCGCTGATAGTGCTCGTGGACATCTCGGATCTGGACATCGACTGGATGGACAACAAGACCAACGTCCCCTGGCCCTGGCCGCGCAGCTTCCACGCGGAGGTGGACCAGTACCTCACTGAGCGTGGTGCGAGGGCGGTCATCTTCGACCTGGTGTTCCGAGACAGGAGCAGCCTTGGCCCTGAGGATGACGAAAGGTTCGGAGATGTGCTCGCCAAGACCCGGCACACGGTCGTGGGCGTCAGCCTCTCCATGCACAAGGCGAGGCGTCGCAAGGCGGGCCCCTACGCTGCGCGGATCCGCGCCTTTGCCAGGTGCGACCGGGCGAGGCAGGAGGCTCTGCGCTACTTCCGCTACAAGCTCCGGGCATACCTGCTGCCCGGCCTCCAGCAGGGCTCCTGCGTGCTGTGGGTGGGCGGGGTGGAGAGCCTCGCAGAGCTCACGCGCCTCCTGTCCGACCTCGAGGAGGTGGAGACCTTCAAGAAGGCCGTGGCCGCCATCTCCGAAAAGCGCGCGCTGACCCCCAACGAGATGGCTCTGGAGCTGACCCCCAAGCAGCTCGTGCTGGAGCACGCGGCGCTCCACCTCGAGGGCGGGAGCACCTTGCCGGCGCCCCGCTACCCGTACATTCACGTGCCCCAGGCGCCCATCGCCCTGGGCGCGACCCTCGGGGTGGTAACGCAGCTCCCGGAGAGGGACGGCATCTTCCGACGCTACGCACCGGTCATGCTCCATGGCGACAAGCTCCTCCCCTCGCTGGCCCTTGCGGGCGCCATGAGGGCGTATCCCGGGCGCAAGCTGCGCGTGGTTGGCTCGAAGCTCTACTGGGGCAAGACTCGCATCCCCCTCGATGACCAGGGCCACGTGCCTGTCCGCTATCACGGCAGCGGAGCTCGGACCTACCCTCGCATCGGCTTCCGCCTCTTCATCGACGTGATAGCGCAGCGTGCGGAGCACAAGAAGTACCGCGAGGACCTGTCAAGGGTGAAAAAGGCTCTCCTGGAGTCCGTGCTCGATGAGCAGCGGCTCCCCACCCGCATCAGGGCCACGCTGGCGAGCCTGTGGAAGAAGCTCCAGGCGGCCGGGTGCAAGATCGCGCTGAAGCACAAGCGCCTCGCCATCTTGCGGGATCTCGGCGCCCAGGGCACCTGGCACACGCTGCGAGTGCTCTGGGCTGCTCAGGAGCTGGCCAAGGCGAGGGCCAAAAGGCCGGGCTGCAACGAGGCCGCGGCAGAGGTCGTGCCCAAGATCAAGGCCCTGCGCAAGCGCTTCAACTCCAACTTCAAGGTGGTCCGGGCGCACATTCGGTCCGCCAGGGAGCTGCGGTACACCGCCGCCTGCAGCAAGCCAGCCGAGAGCCTGCTGCTCTCCCTGGACAAGACCATGTCCGGGAAGAAGGCCCGCCCCAGGCTGGCTCTCAAGCAGGCGCGTGCCTGGGAGCGCCTGGTGAGCACCGACGCCTGCCGACACAAGCTCCACGACAGCGTTGCCGAGCGGCTCCTCGAGGTGGACCGGGCCATGTCCAGGCGTTTCGCCCACCGAAAGGACATCCGCCCCGGGCAGATCGAGGGACGCATCTTCTTCATTCACGCCGCGGCCACCGCCCTGCGGGACCTCAAGCCCTCACCGGTTGACCGCCACCACCTGGGCGGCGAGATCACCGCCAACTTCCTGGACAACCTTCTCAACGCCGACTTCATCCGGCGCTCCCCGTCCTGGGCCTCGGCTCTGGTGACGTTGCTTTTGTGCCTGCTGCTCAGCGTCGGCGTCTTCCTGGTGTCGGCCTTGACCCGATCCGCCGGCTGGGTGTCGGTCCTGTCCATGCTCCTGAGCACCATGGTGGTGCTCGTCTACAGCTTCCTGTCCTACACCCTGTACAAGACATCGGGGCTGTGGATCGATGTCTTTCAGCCCTCCGTCTGGGGGCTGTTGGCCTGGGGTGTGGCCCTGGGAGCCAACTTCTACCAGGAGGGCAAGAGCCGGCGGTTCGTGCAGGACGCCCTGGGGCGGTACACCGCGCCGGACATCGTCAAGGAGCTCATGTCCAACCCCAAGGCGCTCTCGCTGGACTGGGGAGAAAAGCGCGAGCTCACCGTATTCTTCTCTGACTTGCAGAGCTTCACCAGCATCTCGGAGCGACTCAGCGCCGAGCAGCTAGTGCACCTGCTAAACGACTACCTGACGGAGATGACCGACATCATCCTCGCGTCGGGTGGGATCGTGGACAAGTACATCGGCGACGCCATCATGGCCTTCTGGGGAGCCCCCTACGACGACCCGGATCACGCCATGAACGCCTGCCGAGCCACGCTGAAGATGCAGCAGCGCATCAAGGAGCTGCACCCGAAGTGGGAAGCGGAGTATGGAGAGAACATCCTGGCCCGATGCGGCCTGAACACCGGCCAGGCGGTGGCAGGAAACATGGGATCCAGGCACAAGTTCAACTACACGCTCATGGGAGACACTGTGAACCTGGCATCCCGCTTCGAGGGGGCGAACAAGCCCTACGGGACGCTGGTGATGATCGGCGAGGGTACCTACGAGGTCGTGAAGGACCAGGTCGTTACCAGGGAGCTGGACCTCCTGGCGGTGAAGGGCAAGGAGCACCCGGTGAGGGTGTACGAGCTCATGGCCCTGGCAGAGGACGCCCATGAGAAGACCCTCTCCCTGGCCGCCCGGTTCAACAGTGCGCTGGACATCTACCGCCAGACCAAGTTTGAGGAGGCCATGGCCGAGTTCTTGACCATAATGGAAGACCACGGCGGAGACGGCCCGAGCAAGCTGTACGCCCAACGCTGCCGGGATTACATCCGAAATCCGCCACCGCTGGATTGGGACGGCGTATATCGGATGAAAACCAAGTAGATGTGGACTATATTGTCTTTAAGCTTCGCAGACGCCTGGACACGGCTCGTGCCGCCGAGCCAGGCCAAGGAGGAAGGAACGTGAAAAGGACCATCCTGGCCGGCGTGGTTGCCGGCGCCCTGATGGCGTTCGGGCTGGTTCAGTCCGCGCCCTCTCCAGGCACCACCCTGTCTGTTCGTGCTTTGCGGGCGCGGCTCATGGCCTCACCGCAGTTTCTGGGAGCCTCGGTGGTGACCGTTCGCAGGGGTGCCCGAGTCAAGGTGATCGGCACCAAGGGATCCTGGATCCGGGTCAGCTACCGCGGCCGCACCGGCTGGGTGCACCGAAACCGGCTGACCAAAAAGACGATCAGGCTCTCCTCCGGCGGCACCGGAGGAGGCACGAGCCGCGGAGAGGCCGAGCTGGCCGGTCGCGGCTTCAGCCCCAAGACCGAGGCTTCTTTCAAGGCCAAGAACCCCAACTTCGACTACTCCCAGGTGGACATGATACAGCGCCTCGAGGTGGATCCAGCCTCGGTGAGCCGCTTCGTCCAGGAGGGCCAGGTCGCTGGTCCCAAGAAGAAGGGAGGTGGCCGATGACCAGCCGGATTGCGCGCAAGGTCGCCGTCTTCGGGCTGGCGGCGCTCCTCTCCCTTGGCAGCCTCGTTGGGTGCCGTACCATCATGGGCCTGCTCTCCGGAGACCTGAGCCTGGAGGACATCGACAAGGACATCAGGGGCATGAGAGCGCTGGCGCACGCCATGTCCCGCGCCAACCAGGCCATCACCCCTGAGGACGAGTACTACCTGGGCCGGGCCGTGGCGGTGAACGTGCTGAACCAGCACAGCTACCGGTACCTCGAGGCGGGGCAGGTCCGACGCGGCCACCTCTCCGCCGGGCTCACCAACTACCTCTTTCACATTGGCACCATCCTGGTGGCCGCCGCCGAGCGCAGACCGCTCAAGGGTGATCGCACGACTCCGCTGGCGGGCTATCACTTCATCGTGCTCAACTCGCCCGAGATCAACGCCTTCGCGGCTCCGGGAGGCTACATCTTCATCACAACCGGGATCCTGCGCCTGGCCAGGAACGAGGACGAGGTGGCAGGCATCCTGGCGCACGAGATGTGCCACGTCATCCGTGGCCACGGCATCAACGCCATCCACAAGGCCCGCTGGAACCGGGTGAAGAAGATCTTCTTCTCCGAGGCAGCCGCAGGTGTGTTCGGCGATGAGGCCGCTGCCACGGAGTTTCTGAATGCGGCGGTGAGCGACATCCTCAAGCGCATGGTCATGGAGGGATACAGCCAGAAGGCCGAGTTCGCGGCGGACGCCTGCGGAATGCGCCTGCTGGCCATCTCGGGCTACAACTCCTGGGCCCTGTACAACGTCATCAGGGGCATGGACCAGCGGGGCGCAGGTCATCAACGGGGCATCTACAAGACCCACCCAACCCCCATGGCCCGGATGAAGTACCTGTACAAGATCACGCCCAAGTGGAAGTATCCGACCCCGCCGCCGGCCCGCTATGCGCGCTTCCGGGTGGCCATGGGGCACCTGCCCCCCCCGGGCACGGCAAGGCTGCCGCGAAAGCTCACCCTCCCAAGGATATAGAATCCCCTGCGGGGGTGACCCTGCGGGGTGGGATCCTGCGAGGGGACAGGGATAATGGCCTCCGGGCGCGACCTTGGACAGGTCACCGCGGGGCGGAACGTACCTCGGCGACCATGCGCTGGAGGTCCACTCTCCCGATGGGCTTGCGAAGCACGCCAACCGCGCCGTGCTCCCTGGCCTTCGTGAGAAGCTGCTCCACGCTGTAGCCGGTCATCATCATCACCCGGGCGTTGGGGTGCTGGGCGCGGATCTCCAAGAGCGCCTCCACGCCGTTCATTCCCGGCATGCGAACATCCATGAGCACCAGGTCGTGTCGGTCCGGGCGAAACATGCTCACTGCGTCGCTGCCGCTAAAGGCCAGATCGACCTGGCAGGCCATGCCCTCCAGGACCATACCCAGGCTCTCAGCCACGTCCCTGTCGTCATCCACCACCAGCACCCGGGTCATCATCGGCTCCCTTGAAATCACTTGATGTCACCCTGCAGCCATTGCTCGACCGAGCCTGGCTCCCTTGGTCAAAGGATCTGCCGGCAATGGGTAACTGCCCTTACACTCAAGGCGAGTATTAAGCAAACCTCAGCACCGGGTCAATCCAGAATCGGCAGGTCAATCGGGATCCACGGGATCCGCTGGAGGATCTGGAGGATCCATGGGCAGGACGGTCATGGGGCGAGCCATGGACATGGGATCGTCCGGCGGGAGCCGGGGCAGGTCGCCCATGGGCCGGTGCGGAGAGCCCATGGGCCGGTGCGGGGAGCCCATGGGCCGGTGCGGGGAGCCGCTCATGGACCTGCGGGTGGGTCGCGGCCTCGTCGCGAGCACTGGCAGCTCGAAGGGCACCTTCAGAGTATACCTGCCCGGCAAGGTCACCAGGAGAGTCGCCCTGCGCCGCCCCGACCCCATAAAGCGAGTCTCGAAAACGTATCTGCCGGCCACCTTTGTGGAGCGAGCCTTCACAGTCCGCGACCTGGAGCCTCGTCTCCTGTGACGCAGCGCCACGATCGCGTCCGAGATGGGCTGGCCGCTACCATCTCGCCAGAGATCCAGCACCAGGGCAGTGTCTCTCCTCGGCTCCAGCCTGGACTCGCAGCTCAGTCGGAGGCGATAACCCCTCTGCACGGCGTTCAGCAGCGCCGAGCCCACCTGCTGGGGAGGAGACCGTCTGGAGACGGCCGCGTCCCTCACCTCCAGCCCCGCAGGCCCTCTGGCACCGGGCTCGCCCCTCGCACCTCCATCTGCCCTGGGCGCAGACTGCGCGCCCCCTCCTCTCGCGGAGCGGGCTCGCTGGTCCCGCAGCACGAAGAAAACCCCCACTCCCAGGGCTGCCAGGGCGAGCAGGACGGTGCTCATGGTGAACCAGCGCCCCCTGTCCTGCGCTCGCCGAAGGAGCGCGATGGTGGCGTCAGAGGGCGCAGAGTGCTCACCGGTCACGAGGGATGGGCTGGAGTCGAGAGGATGATCGGGCGAGCCCTGGACCGGGCCAGAGCCAACCCTGGACGCCGAAGGCGTCCTGGGCTCGGTCCCCGGCGCGGAGTCCTCGGGCAGCGGCCTCGGGATGGGCGCTGGGGCGCGATCGGCGTCCGGGTCGAAGATGGGCGCCTTTACCGGCGGCGGGGCAGGAGCAACGGTTGACGGGGCGTAGCCAGAGCCTCGCTCCCCCCCCCCGGACGCGGGGAGAGGAGGCGACAGCCCGGCGGGCGCCCCGGCGCCTCCTCCTGGAGGGGTCTCCGGGTTGGCCCAGGAGCCGGCTCCAATGCCAACGGTTGGACGGCTCTCCCTGGAGGGCAGCTCAGCGGAGGCGACCTTCGGCCCGCTGGCAGCGATGGCCTTTTGGGCCACCTGCACCAGCGGATCCTGCTCAGGAGCCACCGGCCCCACCACGGCCTGGTTCCCGCCGCCGGAGCTGAAACCAAAGACCGTCCGCTTGCTCGTTCCGGGATCCTCTCCGGCGCCAGGGCGAGCCCAGGGAGCAGAGCGCTCACGGTCAAGGCCCGCCTTGGGGATGGCCACGACGTCTTCCAGCGCTTGACGCATGTGCTCCGCAGAGGAGAAGCGGCGGTCCTTGTCCTTCTCCAGTGCCTGGAGGATCACCCCCTCGAGAGCCGGAGGGATCTCCTCGTTGTGAAGCCTGGGTGGCGGGGGAGGCTCCTTGACATGGCTCACCAGCACGTCCAGCCCGGAGCCCGACTCGAAGGGGAGGTGCCCCGTGAGCAGCCGATAGAGGATCACACCCAGCGAGTAGAGATCGGCTCGCGCATCCAGCTCCGCCCCGGTGGCCTGCTCGGGGCTCAGGTAGTAAGGGGTCCCGAAGATCGCTCCGCTCTTGGTGATCCGACTCTCGTCGGAGCCGCCCCGCTCGAGGATCTTCGCGATGCCAAAGTCCAGGACCTTGACGAGATCTGGGCTCCGCTCCTTGGCCAGCACAAAGATGTTCGCCGGCTTGAGATCCCGATGAATCACGTTGTTGGCATGGGCTTCCGCCAGGGCGCCAGCGATCTGCGAGGCCAGGTAGACTCCCCGGTCCACCGGGAGGGGAGCCTCGGCCTTGCACAGGGTGTCGAGATCGGTGCCGTCCAGGTACTCCATGACAATGTACGGGAGCCCCGCATCGGTCTCCGCCACGAGGTGCACCGTGATGATGTTCGGGTGAGAGAGGCGCGCCGCGGCCCTGGCCTCCCGGTAGAAGCGCTTGACCACCGTGCGGTCCTGCACGAGATCCTGGCGGAGGATCTTGATCGCCACCAGGCGATCCATGTTGACCTGGTGGGCCTGGTACACGGTCCCCATGGCGCCCTGGCCGCACCGCGCCCGTATGTCGAACTGGTCCATGAGCCGCTGGCCAAGGAAGGCGTCCACCGGGTCTGGCAGCACGGTCCCGTCGTGGGGACAGAACTTCACCGCATCATCGTAGCGGCTATGACAGGTCGAGCAGATCTTCATTTCCGTCCGAGCGCAGGCGAATGTTACCATCTCACGGGCCCGAGGGCACCACCCATTGTAACAGCCCCTACTCATCTTGGTGGCCACCCTCGGCAAGACACCGGGGTATCGCGCCCGAGATCACTCCCCAGGCCGGACAAGGGCCTCCGCAGATGCTATAGTATGTTTTGGGCTGGTCGTCCGAGCAACACCAGGCCGCGGCGCGGGGTCGGCTTTTGTCACACCGGCAGCCGCTGGCCACTGCCACAAATGTCGACGGGAATCAGAGGAAGGAGAATCCAAAACGTCTGCGCCACCGTCAACAGGGAAGGCGATCAGAGCGCCCCATGTGCCGCTGGTCCTGGGAGCGGCGCTGGCGCTGCTTTGGGGCGCCACCCTCCCCCGCGCCGCCAACGCTCGCCGGAAGCGATCCGGCCCTGTCACCGGCAAGGTGGGCCCAGCGAAGACATCCAGGTGGCCCAGACCGCTCGTGACCAGGGACTACCTCTCGCTTTCGCTTCGCTACGACCGCGGCAGGCTCATCCAGCGCTCCATCCGCCGCATGCGCTTCTCCAGGCCCCGCCTGATCAAGCGCGTCGTGGGCCGTTTCTTGGCCAAGATCTACCGTGGAAAGAGGCTCCTGGACGTGCTCCCCTTCAACTTCCCGCTGCTGGCGCCCGCGGAGAGCTTCACCCGCACCGGGCACCGCATCGCTCGACGCATGGAGGCCAACCTCCGCACGGCCACCCGGATCAAGCTCCCGTACGCTCGCCGCATGACCCGCATCGAGATCACGGACGTGGCCACCTCTCGCCGATGGGCCATCGACCTGCGCCCCCTCAGGCGCAGGCCGCGCCCGAGAAGAAGGCCGGCGTCGCGGAGCCGCCCCAGGCCATGAGCCACCACGGCCCTAGCTCGATGCCCGCGATCTCCCCTGGGCTCGGCCCAGGGCTCAAGGGGCGGAGCCCCTTCCCCTCGCCAGCGGCTCTCCCCGTCCTGCCCCTCGGCTGGGCCCTGATCTTGCTCCTGGCTGCTGGCTGCCCTGCCAAGGTCGTTCACAGGTGTCCCACTCCCAGGCGCTGCTCCATCCACCCCGAGCGCCGACGTCCCCGAGTCACACCACCGAGGCATTCCACTGCCCTGGCTGGCTTCTCCTTTGTGGCACCACGGCGGTACGCCCTCCCCACATCCATCCGACGACCCCGCTCCGTGGCCATCAGCCCCGACGGTGAGCTGGTCGCCGTTGGAGGCCGGTGGGGACGTCTGCAGGTGCTCCGCTCCCGAGGCGGCCGAGCCCTCTTCACTCTCGGCCACGCCGATGAGCTGGTGCGCGGGCTCCTGGTACGCTTCTCCCCCTCCGGGAAGATGCTGGCCTCGGCCCGGCACAAGCTCACCACGGTGCGCCTCTGGAGCACCCGCACAGGCCGCCTGCTGCGCGAGCTGAGGGCCAGGGGCTACCCGATCCGAGACATGGCCCTCGGCGCCAGCCAGCGCGTGATCATGGCAACGGGAGCCGGAGTGGAGATATGGAACGGCGGAACCGGGCGTCACGAGCGCCTGCTCAAGATGCGCTTCGACCTGCCCGTCACCCGGGTCGCCTCGTCGAGATCGGGGCTCTGTCTGGCAGGGGATCGCGCCGGAAACGTCATGCTCTTCTCTGCTGTGGACGGCTCTCGCCTCGGGCGCATGGAGACCCCCGGCAAGCGCCTGGCCGCCCTCGGGCTCTCCCCGGACGGAGCCAGAGCCGTGCTGGCCTACAGGAACGGGATGGTCCGGATGGCGACCACATCTCCCTTCCGTCGGGTCCGCGGCTTCTCCTTCAGGACGCGTGGCAGCCCTGTGCGGGTGACCTTCACGGCACAAGGGCGAGCTGTCGTGGTGGCTGACAGCGCAGGAAGGATCGAGCACATCCGAGCCACCGACGCCAAGCTCCTGTCCAGGAACCAGCTCCGGGGCAAGCGCCTGGACGACGTGACCCTCTCCGCCGACGGCCGCCTCCTGGCCGCTGCGAGCGAGCGCGAAGGGGTGGAGCTCTGGCAGGCCCGAAGGGACCCAGTCCCCCTGGGGCTTCCAGCCAGGTACATACCCCCACCCACTGCTCGCCCTCGACCGGCCATGCGGCTCGTGAGACCGGTGCGCCTGTCTCTGGAGACCCCCCACCGCGACATCGCCGCCTTCGCGCTCGGGAAGCGGGGGAAGCTCCTGGCCGTGGCAGAGCTTCCCGCCAGGGTGGGCGTGTACTACCTGGTGACCAGACCCCGCCGAGGGGGGCACCCATACGCAAAGCTGCTGTACTCGCGCAGCCCCCGAAAGGCGGCAGGGCCCAGGCGACTGCGGCAGGAGCCCATCCGGGTGGCGATCACCCCGGACCGAAGGTGGCTCCTGGCCCAGGGTGGAGGCTTCTACCTCTCCCGCTGGGCGCTGGTCTCCGGTCGGAGGATCCGGAGCTTCTTCTCCGAGAAGCCGCCCCTGCGCTCCCTGTTGCCCTTTCACGACAACCGAAAGGTCGCCACCATAGGGCCCGGCCGAAAGATCCAGGTGTGGAGCATCTACGGCAGGCGCCTTTTTGGCTTTTCCGGGATCCGAGACCCCTACTGGATCGGTGTCACCCGGCGGGGCAAGACCCTTGTGGAGATCCAGGGCTGGGACCGCATGGTGGCCTTTGACGTCCCCTCTGGCAAGCGCCGCTGGGACAACCCTTCCGGCCCCCTGGCCGACTTCGAGGTCGTTGCCATGCGGTTCTCCCGTGACAGCCAGCAGCTCATCACGTTCCACAAGACAGGCTTTCTGCGCTTTTATGATGTTGCCACCGGCGCCGTCCACCGGCGGATTCGAATCCCCCTGCCCTCCAAGCCCACTCGGTGCGACATGCGCCCGGACGCAAAGGTCATGGCCTGCGCCGTGCCCGAGGGAGTGGCCCTGCTGGAGCTCCCCTCCGGCGCGCTCATCCGAACCCTCCCTCTGACCAGGCGGCTCGGCGCTGTCAACAAGATTCGAGCCATCTCCTACAGCCCGAGGGGCAACACCCTGGTGGTCCAGACTGGCCGGAGGAGCCTGGCAGTCTTCAACTTCGACCACCCCGGCAAGGCGATCCGATACACTGGGATCGACGCGTGGGTGCGCGTGCGGTTGGGGCTCCCCGCTGTGGCACCAAAGGTCAGGGTGAAGCCCGGCGCCATCCCAGGTCGCCGCATCCTCGAGCCCACCGGCCCCCTGAGGCGCCCTCATCCCCGTAAACCGTGAGCCGACCGTGGGGCTTTGGCACCTTCAACAGTATTCGGACCCTTGCGCAGGCTCCCGTCAACAGTTAGTCTCTGGCCATGCAAGGACCT
>JAJRWW010000301.1 GCA_024276595.1 Myxococcota bacterium | reverse complement strand
CTTCGTGGCCAGCCAGTTCTTTGGGCTGGTGTTTCAGGCCACCATCGGCGACTCGGTAATGGGGGCCAAGCGGGAGCAGGTGCGGCTGCGGCGCATCCAGCTCGTGGGGATCAGCCGCAAGGCCATCAACCTGGGCGTCACAGTGCCCATTGGCTACGTGAAGAGGTGGAACCGCGCCTTCGCCCTGCGCGATGACAAGGGCATCCTGCCCTCGGAGCAGTTCAAGTTCTCCACCTACTCCTCGGTGGTGATCTGGGTGCGCTCCAAGTCCGACGTCTCCAGCTTCAGCAACTTCACCAAGGAGCTGGGCTTCGACCAGGCGGACTCCGCGGCCGAGATGGTGGGGAACTTCATCGACTTCGTGGGGCTGCTGCTGGGAATCGTGAGCCTGGTGATCCTGATCATCTCCGCTCTGAACATCGCCCACACCTACTACATGATCATCGCTGATCGTCGGCGAGAGATCGGCGTCATGCGAGCGGTGGGCGCCAACCGATGGGACATCCGGTTTCTGTTTATCGGGGAGGCCTCTGTGCTGGGGTTTGTCGGGGGCTCCATTGGGCTGGCCCTGGGCAGGGCCCTGGCTTACCTGGTGGACTTCGTGTCGGCCAACTACGTGGCCAAGTTCATGTTCAAGCCCAAGACCTACTTCGACTTCACCTGGTGGGTGTGGGTGGGCGCCGTGGGCTTTGGGGTGCTGTTTTGCTTTCTGGGGACCATCTTTCCGGCCAACCGCGCAGCCAAGATGGAGCCGGCCCACGCCCTTGTGGTGCGGTAGGTGGGGCGAGGCCCTTCCCGGCATCCACACCAGCCCAAGATCGCGCCGGGAGTCGGCCCAGCGCCCCTGATTTCGAGCGGTTCGGCCCCTCTCCCTTCGGGCCCGAGGCAGGCCCCAGGGGCTACAAACTTGTTGACCACATTCGGTAAATGCTATACTACGTGTTCCTAACGTGAGGTTAACACGAGCAAATCCGCTCTGTGGCCAGGGGCCAAGCCGTGAAGAAGCCAATCCCATTCGGCAAGTACTACCTGCTTGAGCGCATCAACGTGGGCGGCATGGCCGAGGTGTTCAAGGCCAAGGCCTTTGGCGTGGAGGGGTTCGAGCGCCTGCTGGCTGTCAAGCGCATCCTCCCGAACATCGCCGAGGACGAAGAGTTCATCACGATGTTCATCGACGAGGCGAAGATCGCGGTGCAGCTAAACCACGCGAACATCGCTCAGATCTTCGATCTCGGCAAGGTGGACGACAGCTACTTCATCGCCCTGGAGTTCATTCACGGCAAGGACGTGCGCGGCATCTTCGACCGCTGCCGGGCCTCTGGCGAGAACATGCCCATAGCCCAGGCCTGCTTCATTATCATGAAGGTGTGCGAGGGGCTGGACTATGCCCACAACAAGCGGGATGCCTCGGGGCGCGAGCTGGGGCTGGTCCACCGCGACGTGAGCCCTCAGAACATCCTGATCTCCTACGAGGGGGAGGTCAAGCTCATCGACTTCGGCATCGCCAAGGCCGCGGGCAAGGCCTCCAAGACCCAGGCGGGCATCCTCAAGGGCAAGTTCGGCTACATGTCCCCCGAGCAGGTGCGCGGGCTCCCCTTGACCAGGGGCTCGGACATCTTCTCGGTGGGGATCGTGCTCTACGAGCTTCTGACCGGCGAGCGACTGTTCATCGGGGAGAGCGACTTCTCCACGCTGGAGAAGGTGCGCAACGTGGAGATCCTCCCCCCATCCACGTACAACAGGAAGATCCCGGAGGAGCTGGAGCGCATCGTGCTCAAGGCTCTGGCAAAGGATCCCGAGGATCGCTACCAGCACGCCATCGATCTCCACGACGAGCTCCAGGCCTTCATGTACACCGCCGGCGAGTTCTACTCCCGCAAGGATCTGGCCGCGTGGATGAAGCGCACCTGGACCCGGGAGATCCAGGAGGAGACCAAGAAGCTGGAGGAGTACCGGGACCTGCAGCCTTTGGCGCCGCCGGCGCCGGCCGGAGGAGGGCTCCCACCTCCCATGGCTCCGGAGCCGGACGACTTCTTTGCGGCCGCCAGCGTGTCCGCAGCCCCCTCGGAGCCGGATCTGGACTGGGACGACGACGAGATAGAGACTCAGCTCTACGACCGGGAGGAGGACGAGCTTCCAGGCGGCATGGCGCCATCTCCCATGGTGCAACCCGCCGCCCGGCCAGTGAGCCCACGCTCCACGCTCATGGGGATGGGCGCCCTGCCCCCCCCGGGGGGGGCCTCCGGGCTTCCGGCCCCCGGCGGCGCGGCGCCGCGTCTCCCGGTCCCGAGCGGGTCGCAGCTCCCCCAGCCCCCCATCCCCGCGGGCGAGCCCATAGACGATCCCTTCGCAGTGCCAGAGCCGGCTGCCGAGCCGGAGCCAGGCCTGGACGCGGTCATGCCTGCGGTGGAGCACGAGAGCCCGGTCGCCTCCCCCCAGGATCTTGCGCCGCGCAAGTCCTCTGGGGGCGGCAAGGTGGCGCTGGTGCTGGTGCTGGCCCTTTTGATCCTGGGCATGTCGGGCGGCGCCCTGTGGTACTTCGTCCTGCGCTCGCAGCCCCAGAGCAGGCTCACCGTGCGGTGCGCTCAGGCCAGGTGCACCATCCAGGTGGACGACCAGAAGCAGGCCCACGCGTCACCTTACGAGGTGACCCTCAAGCCGGGACCGCACATGGTCACCCTCAAGGCCCCCGGCTACAAGACCCTGGTCAAGGAGGTGGAGCTGAAGCCGGGCGAGAAGCTCGTGCTGGAGCCCCCGCTGCAGAAGGCGATGGTGAGCAAGGGTTGGTTCAACCTCATCAGCGTCCCCACCGGCGCGGAGGTGATCCTGGACGGTCGGGTGCTGGCGCAGAAGACGGACATCCGGGTGGAGGTGGCGGTGGGGCCCCACAAGCTCCAGCTCAAGCACCCGGGGTACTACCCGTGGCCTCTGGACAAGCCCCACCAGGTGGACGTCAAGCCCGGGGCAAACCCGCAGATCAAGCGGGTGCTCATCCCCAGGCGGCTGCAGATAGTCATCTCCGCCTCCAACATCCGTCGCGGTGGCGCCAAGTTCGCCATCTACAAGGACACGGCGAAGATCCTCTCTGGCAAGGTGCCCAAGACGGTGGCCATCAAGAAAGTGGATACCACGGCCAGCTACAGGGTCATCATCCGCGCCAAGGGCCACGCGGACTGGTCGAAGAAGATCGCCTTCGACGGCAACGACGAGATCAGCGTCCACGCCCCCTTCTCTGGCAAGACCGTGGTGGAGATGACCTCGTCCATGGTGCCGAGCCCGCCGCCCTACATGGCTCCGCGCGTGATGGTGCCGCGTGTCATGGTGCCACGCCCCATGCCTCCCAGGGTCGTGCGCCCTGCCGGGGCCAAGTGGGGCTTTCTGCGCATCAACACGGTCCCCTGGACCAAGATATTCGTCGATGGGCGGCCCCGAGGCACCACCCCTCAGCTCAAGCTCAAGCTCAGGGCCGGGCGCCATCGGCTGGTTTTGCTGAACAACAACTTCGGCATCCGCAAGACCTTTATCATCACCATCCGCGCGGGCAAGCCCACCACCTTCATCCGAAGGTTCAAAAAGTAGGCCCTCACCTGCCGGTCCGGTGGCTCCACCAAAATGAGAGCATTGTTCCCAGGGTGGCGAGGGCCACCCTGGGGTGTCCCACCGTGGAGACTCCGGTTGTGCGGGGCAGGTACCTGGCGCGCATGATCCCCGCGCGCTTGCCCCTGGCCAGGGCCTTGATGAGGATCTCCGTGCAGAGAAACAAGCCCCCTGTTTCGGGCCTCACCGAGTCGAAAAGATCCCGCCTGAAGGCGTACACGAAGTTGAAGTCCGAAAAGCCTCTCAGCCCGAAGAGGGCCCAGGCCAGCCCGATGTAGCCGTAGGAGTATGCCCGCCTGAGCAGGGAGTAGTCGCGGCGGTCGGAGCGCTCGCCCACGAGCAGGTCGTAGCGGTGGTCCAGGTCGGGCAGGGCCTGGGCCACGTCCTCGAACACGAGCTGGTTGTCGGCCGGGTGGAAGCAGAAGATGTCGAACCGGGCCTCGGCCAGCCCCGTGAGGATGGCGGAGCCGGGGCCGCGGTTCGTCGGATGTCGCACCAGGCGCACCTCGGGCCATCGGGCCTCCAGGGCCCTCGCCACCTCGGCCGTGTGGTCGGTGGAGCCGTCGTCCACGATGATGATCTCGAAGGGTCGCCCGAGCGCCCCCAGGGCCGCGCGCACGTCCGCGGTGGCGCGCTCGAGCATCTCCTCCTCGTTGAACGCCATGATGGCACAGGTGATGGAGAGGGGAGGGTCGCCCCCTGTCTCGCGGTTGGCGTCAGCGCCCATGGGGGGGCTCGATGGGCGTGGAGGCGCCCGTGGGAGTGGCGTCGGTGGACGGACCTGCGAGACCTCTGACCGTGGGCCTCGCCGGCCCAGGAGCGCCAGCCTCCTTGTGGCAGGGGCCGAGGAGGGAGTAAAGGTCTGATGAGCCGTAGGGCAGACACCGGGCGCGGCCAGTGTCGAAGCGGTCCTTCTCCCGGGCGAGGCGATCCACCACCAGCTTGCT
>JAJRWW010000300.1 GCA_024276595.1 Myxococcota bacterium | reverse complement strand
CGGTGGCGGCTGGGAACGCCCTTACTCATCCACTTGCTCGTGGCCTGGCGAGTCACTCCGAAGATCTCTCCGACCTCTGACTGGTTCAGGCCCCAGGTCTGCATGACGCGACGCAGATCCCCGGCCGGAGCATCCGAGTCCAGGGCCCGGAGCAGACGCCGAGTCCAGTCCGGCCCGGCCACCTCGCGGATGCGCTCCGCCGCGGACCTGGGGTCCAGGTCGGTTAGTCGGTCGAGCTGCTCGACGGCCAGTGGCATGTCGTCCTCCACCATCCAAGGTACGACCCTGGCAACCTTTTGTCAACATCCGGCGTCTGTTGGCCTCTTGCGACATTGTAAGCTGAGGCCCCACTGCCGTCCGCGTCTCACTCCCGCTCGCTCTTGGCCCTTGCCTGCAAGGGGGTCCCGTGCTATTGACCGGGCGCTGAATATGGCGGTGCTTGGCCCCAGGCTGGCCCCGCCACAAACTACACACGCGCCGCTGTCATGCCCACGGGCGTGCCCCTGCAGGGGTTGTGGGCTCCAGTCGACCCTGGCTTCGGTCGGCGGCGGCGGCGCGGAGGCCCAACGCCAGGAGGACCCCATGGAAGCCAGCAACACCACAGATCCCCAGAAGACCGACCAGGCCGTGACCTTGAGCCAGCTCCTGGAGGCTGGCGTGCACTTCGGCCACCAGACCACCCGCTGGAACCCCAAGATGCGCCAGTACATCTATGGAGCCCGAAACGGCATCCATATCATCGACCTCCAGCAGACCCAGCGCCTGTTCAACAAGGCCGTGGGCTTTGTGCGCGAGGCGGTGGCCAACGGGGGCATCGTGCTCTTCGTGGGCACCAAGAAGCAGGCCCAGGAGGCCATCACCGAGGAGTCTCAGCGCTGTGGCATGTTCTCGGTCACCCACCGCTGGCTGGGCGGCACCTTGACCAACTATCGAACGGTCAAGGGGTCCATCGATCGTCTCAAGGCCATCGAGAAGATGGCCACCGACGGCACCTTCGACCGCCTCACCAAGAAGGAGGTTCTCAAGCTCACGCGAGAGCAGGAGAAGCTGGAGAGGAACCTGGGCGGAATCAAGGACATGGGAAAGCTGCCCTCGGTGATGTTCCTGATCGATCCCGAGAAGGAGAAGATCGCCGTGGCAGAGGCGAACAAGCTCAAGATTCCGCTCGTTGCCGTGGCAGACACCAACTGCAACCCCGATGTGGTGGACCACCTCATCCCTGGCAACGACGACGCCATCCGCGCCATCAAGCTCTTTACCCACCATATCGCCGAGGCCTGCATAGCTGGCGCCCGGCTGGGCCGGGATCGCGCCGCCGCGCGCGCCAACCGGGACGAGGCGGTGGCGGCCCGGGAGGCGGCCACCATCCGGGTCTCCTCTGGCGGTGACGGTCCCAAGGTGGAGGTGGTCTCTCGCCGCTCTGCCGCCCACCTGGAGCCCGAGGCGGCCGCCGCCCCCGAGCTCGACAAGAAGTAACTGCAACTCTAGCCGCGCCCACCCTCTGCCAGGTCAGACGGGCGCATCCGCGAGGAGCGACGAAAATGGCGATCAGCGCAGCACTTATCAAACAGCTTCGGGAGCGCACCAACGCCCCCATGATGGACTGCAAAAAGGCCCTTACCGAGGTGGATGGGGACATGGACAAGGCGGTGGAGTACCTCCCCAAGAAGGGGCTCGCCAGCGCCAAGAAGCGCGCCGGCCGGGTGGCCGCCGAGGGCATGGTTGGCTCCTACATCCACGGCGAGGGCCGCATAGGGGTGATGGTGGAGATCAACTCCGAGACCGACTTCGTGGCCCGCACGGACCAGTTCAAGAACCTGGTCAAGGAGGTGGCCATGCAGATCGCCGCCTCTGCACCCATGTGCGTGCGCCGGGAGGAGGTCCCCGAGGAGGAGGTGGCCAAGGAGAAGGAGATCCGCGCCGCCCAGCTCGCTGACTCGGGCAAGCCGGAGAAGATCATCCCCAAGATCATCGAGGGGCAGATCAACAAGTGGTACTCGGAGATCTGCCTCATGGAGCAGACCTACAACCGAGACCTGGACAAGACCATAGAGGACCTGGTGAACGAGGTCTCCGCCTCCACTGGCGAGAAGATTGTCGTGCGGCGCTTCGTGCGCTTCGAGCTGGGCGAAGGGCTGGAGAAGCGCGCCACCGGCGACCTGGGTGCCGAGGTGGCGGAGATGATCAAGTAGGGTCGGCCCGGGGTTTCATGGCTACCGCTCCACCTTACAGGCGAGTCCTGTGGAAGCTCTCGGGTGAGGTCCTTCGCGGCCAGCAGCCCTCGGGCTTCGATCCGGCGGTGTTCCACCGGGTGGCCGTCGAGGTGGAGACCATCCGAAAAAGGGGCGTGGAGCTGGCTGTGGTGGTAGGTGGGGGCAACATCTTCAGGGGTGCAGCCGGAGAGAAGACCGGCGTGGACCGCGCCACCGGGGACCAGATCGGGATGCTGGCCACCATGGCAAACGGGCTGGCACTGAGGTCAGTGCTCCAGGCCCACCGCATCCCGGCAAGGGCCATGTCCGCCATCGAGGTGCCAGGGGTCGTCCCTCTCTTTGACGGGCCCGGCGCGATCTCGGCCCTGGAGGCCGGAGAGGTGATGGTGTTCGTCGGGGGCACCGGCAACCCCTACTTCACCACCGACACCGCAGCGGTCCTCAGAGGCATTCAGGTGGGGGCTGACGTCCTCCTAAAGGGCACCAAGGTGGACGGGGTCTACTCCGCCGACCCGGTGACCCACTCGGACGCGGAGCTCTTTGAAGAGATCTCCTTCGAGGAGGTGCTCTCCAGGGGCCTGGAGGTGATGGACCTGTCGGCAGTGGCCCTCGCTGCGAGCCAGGGGCTGGAGGTGGTGGTCTACAATGCCCGGCGGGAGGGAGCTCTGGACCGGCTGCTGGGCGGCGAGCGCCTGGGAACCCGCATTCGCTGCCAGGGGCCCCCAGGCAGCCCCTGACCGTGTATACTCCAGACCGCGTGTGCTCCGGACAACGTATGCTCCGGACATCGCCGTTTGGCACCACCAGCAAGGAGCGAGCGATGGTCAACGAAGTCATTGAGGAGCTCAGGGGCGACATGGCAAAGACCCTGGAGCGGCTGGAGTCCGAGCTCGGCCGGGTCCGCACGGGTCGGGCGAACCTGGCGCTGCTGGACGGAATCAAGGTGGACTACTACGGAGTTCCCACTCCCCTCAACCAGGTGGCCTCCCTCCAGCTCGCCGACGCGCGGCTCATCGTGGTCAAGCCCTGGGAGAAGAACATGGTCTCAGCCACGGAGAAGGCCATCCAGAAGGCCGACCTGGGGCTGAACCCCAACTCCGACGGGGAGATCATCCGGCTGCCAGTGCCTCCCCTCACCGAGGAGCGACGGAAGGAGCTGGTAAAGGTCATCAGGCGCATGGGCGAGGACTTCAAGGTCAAGATCCGCGCCCAGCGGCGGGACGCCAACGAGATGCTCAAGGCCCTGGAGAAGGACAAGGAGATCTCGGAGGACGACTGCCGGCGAGGTCAGACCCAGGTGCAGGAGGTGACAGACGAGCACACCAAGAGGGTGGGCTCGATCATCGCCAAGAAGGAAGAAGAGGTCATGGAGGTGTGATCTCCTGGGAGGCCAGCACTAGCTGACCCTTGGCAACCCTCAGCGTCCCACCCGGCCACCGAAGCAGCGGCCCCTTCATGAGCAGGAAGTAGTTCTCCACCTCGTCCTCGGGAGCCTTGCCGTGGGCCTTGGTTCCCGGACGACCTGCCACCACCCGTACCCTCTCTCCCGGCTCCACCACAAAGCCCGGATCCAGCCTGGCCACCTCGACGGCCTTGCGTCCGCCTCCCTTGGTCAAGGTGATTCGGCAACCTCGGGTGTGGATGGAGTTCTCGGTGCCGTTCTCCAGCACGAACCACTCGTCGTTGAGCAGCTTCTCCTCTGTTCGCCGGTGTACCTCGGTGATGGTCAGGGCCATGTCATCCTCCTGGGGCGGCGAGCCGCCTGAGCACCGGAACGTACCCTGAGCCTTTGCCCGCGTCAAAGGGTCGGAAAAAAAAACGGGCGTCCCTTGCGGGACACCCGTTGCGCGCCAAGAAGGATTCGAACCTCCGACCCTCGGTTCCGTAGACCGATGCTCTATCCAGCTGAGCTATTGGCGCACGAGCTGTCGTCAAAAGCGGAGAGCGAGGGATTCGAACCCTCGGTAGGTTGCCCTACACTCGCTTAGCAGGCGAGCACCTTCGGCCACTCGGTCAGCTCTCCACGGTCGCCTATTTATTTTTCAAGCGGAGGAGGAGGGATTCGAACCCCCGGAGCTCGCGCTCTGCGGTTTTCAAGACCGCCGCCTTCGACCACTCGGCCACTCCTCCGAGCCGCTAGCCGAGCCGCCTCTTGCAGGCGACAGGGGGAGTTATATACACAACCACCCGCCCCCTGTAAAGACCAGATGTTGCTCTGCCTGGGGCCTGGCGACACTCGCCGCCAGGGGACGTACCTGCGATGACCTGTGCGCATCTGGCGGTTAGCCATTGACCGCCACCCTCGCCTGGAGCTACATAGGCCCTCGCAGAGCTGCCAGGTCCCTCGGCACCTGAGCCGAGGGCGTGCGCAGACACCAGGAGCGATCCCATGCTCGACCGCAAGCTGCTCTCCGCCGAGCCCGACCGATGCCGCGCCCTCCTCGCCCGCCGGGGCCCGGGCGCGGTGGCAGAGCTGGAGCCCTTCTTCGCCCTGGAGGCGGAGTGGAAGACCCTCAAGGCAGAAGCCGACGACAAGAAGCACCGGCTGAAGCTGGGCGGCAAGGGCTTTGCCGCCATCGACCCGAAGGCACCCGACGCTGCCGAGCGCCGGGACGAGCTCCGGGCCGAGCTGGGTGCGCTCTCCGAGGAGATCAAGGCCGCCGGGCAGCGCATAAGGGAGCTGGAGCAGCAGCGGGAGCGCCTGCTGCTTCGGCTCCCCAACTTCCCCGACGAAGAGACCCCTGACGGCCTGGACGAGGCCCAGAACGTGGAGATCTCGCGCTGGGGCGAGCCTCCCACCTTTGAGTTCGAGCCTCGCCCCCACTGGGAGCTGGGCGAGGAGCTGGGGATCCTGGACTTCGAGGCCTCGGCCCGCATGTCCGGCTCTCGCTTCGTGGTGCTCCGCGGCGCTGGCGCTCGCCTGGAGCGGGCCCTTGCCCAGCTCATGCTCGACTCTGCGGCCGAGCGCGGCTACTTCGAGGTGCTGCCACCATTTATGGTGCGTCCGGAGACAATGGAGGGCACCGGGCAGCTCCCCAAGTTCGCCGAGGAGGCCTTCCGCACGGCTGGCGAGCGAGAGCTGTACCTGATTCCAACCGCCGAGGTGCCCCTGGTGAACCTCCACAGGGAGGAGATCCTGGACCTCGGGAGGCTCCCCCTCAAGTACGTGGCCCACACCCCCTGCTTCCGCGCCGAGGCCGGCTCCCACGGCAAGGATGTCCGCGGGCTGATCCGGCAGCACCAGTTCCAGAAGGTGGAGCTGGTGAGGATCACCACCCCCGACCGATCCGCCGAGGAGCTGGAGACGCTGCTAGACGACGCCGCCCAGGTGCTGCGGACGCTGGGGTTGCACCACCGCACGGTTCGACTCTGTGCCGGAGACATGGGCTTCTCGGCCGCCATGACCTACGACCTGGAGGTGTGGCTCCCGGGCCAGGACACCTTCCGGGAGATCTCCTCCTGCTCCAACTGCCGGGACTTCCAGGCCCGTCGGGCAGCCATCCGCTACCGCGCCGCTCCCAAGAAGAACCTGCTGGTGCACACCCTCAACGGATCCGCCCTGGCAGTGGGCCGCACCCTAATAGCCCTCCTGGAGAACTACCAGCAGGAGGACGGCTCGGTGCTCGTCCCCGAGGCTCTCCGCCCCTACATGGGAGGCCAGGAGGTGATCCGCAGGGCCTGAGCCCTCGGAGCGTCCGCTGCACGGCGCTGGGGTGCGACAGGGCCCCGCTTTGCGTCGGTTCAAGGGATGCGTCGGTTCCAGCAGGGTCCACGCAGGTCCGGTCAGAGAGCATCCACCACCGCAATGCGGGCCGGGATCTTGTGCAGGCTGAGCCTGGCCGCCAAGAACCCCGAGAGTCGCTCGGGGGTGGTCTGCCGCCTGAGCACCACCCTGGCCATGAGCTGCGAGCCCTGGCCGGAGCCCGAGCCCCCACCGAGCTCCAGGGCCGCGTCCTCCACGCATGGGTGGCCGAGCAAGACCCGACGGATCTCCTCCAGGGACACCAAGAGCCCCTCCACGCACCGCAGGTCGTCGCCACGGGGGAGCAGCCTGAGCCGCCCCTTTCCGTCCATCAGACCGCGCTCCCCGGTGTCGAAGAAGGCTCCCGCGGCGCCGGCCTCCGCAGGAGTCGGACCCTGACCGCCCCTGATGCCCGGCCCTCGCACCAGCACCCGTCCTCGCTTCCCCTGGGCCACATGCTCTCCCCCACGACCGAGGATGCACACCTCCACCCCTGCCACGGGCTGTCCCACCGTGGCAGGGCTCCTTCCGTCCCGGTCCAGCGCCACCAGCCCGGTGGCCGGGCGATGGTAGCCTCCCTGGGGCCGAGCCTTGAAGATGCGCTGGAAGCTGCGGGCAAGCTGAGCCCCCACCGCCCCCTCCACGCACAGGAACCTGGCCCCCTCGGCGGCCAGCGGGCCCGCGGAGGGCAGCTCGCTCAGCTCGCGGAGCAACGTCCGGCTCACCGGCACCAGGGTGTGCCCCTCTCGCAGCCTCGCCAGCAAGCTCCGGGCAGAGAGGTTGTCGTCTAGCTGAAGCTGCGCCCCATATCCCAAGGTCAAGGTCACCGCGGAGATGAAGCCAAAAGGGTGATGGAAGGGCAGGGCCATGCTCACCCGATCCCCTTCGGAGATGCCCAGAGCCATGGCGAGGCTCCCAGCCTCCGCCTTCAGATCCTCTCTTGTGCGACACACCCGCTCGTAGCCGCCCCCTCCGACGGCGCTCACGAAGACCACCGCGGCCGACTCCTCCATGGGCTCTGGCCGGGGATAGAGGGTGCAAGAGAGCAGCGAGCCGTGCAACCGGCTCCTGGCCGTGGGCGCGGGGCTTGCGGGCGCGCGCTCCTTCTCGCTGCGCCCGAGCACCTTGGCTCCGGGCCGCGCGATGACTGCCCTGAGGGGGACCAGCTCCTGGACGACGTCCAGCTCGCTCCCACCGCACAGGGGAGCCAGGGGAACCACCACCGCCCCCAGCCCGTCCAGAGCTGCCACGAGCACGAGATAGTCCGCCACGTTGCCCAGCATGACCCCCACGGCGTCCCCCGGCCCCACTCCCAGGGCTTCCAGCTCCCTCATGCGCCGGCTGGCGCGGTGCACCATCCCCCTGAAGGAGAGGTAGGTGTCCGGCTCCACCACCGCATGGGCAGGCCCACGCAGCCGCGCAGTGTCTTCCAACCAGTTGAATATCATTGAGTTGCCATGCGCTCCGGGCCAAGGCCGTCGGCCGGAGATCCTCCTGGATCAAGTGTACCCGCCGCCGAGGGAGCGCGCAACTCCCCAGGCCTCGCGGGCCAGGGCGATCGAGTTCTAGCGCCGGGGCAAGACAGCGGGCACGAAGGGGACGCGGGCGGTGAGCGGGGCGGGCCGGGACGCGGAGGAGCAGCAGGGCGCGGAGGCCCAGATGATGCCTGGCGAAGGGGACAGGCCAGCCGAGAAAGCGCTCCCCTGGGCCAAGAGGCGTTGTCCATGTCGTCGCGCCCCTCCTAGACGACCAACATCCGAGGATTAGGGCCAAAATGGGCGGCACGGGTTGTGTCCGTTTGCGAGATGGGCAAGCTGTCCT
>JAJRWW010000020.1 GCA_024276595.1 Myxococcota bacterium | reverse complement strand
CGAGGAGCGGCTCGGGGTTTCGGAGGTGGTGCGCATCGGGGTTGCCATTGCCAAGGCGATCCGGGAGGCGCACAGGCACGGCGTCTGCCATGGGGATCTGAAGCCCGAGAACATCGTGCTGCCCACCGATGGTCGTCTGCGGGTGCTGGACTTCGGCCTGGCGGTGCAAGACACTCCGCTCCCCAAGTCGACAGTGGTCGAGGACGGGGATGGGATGACGGTCCAGGACCCGGGGATGACGGTCCGAGACCCGGGGATGACGGTCCGAGACCCGGGGATGACAGCCCGGGAGGAGGCAGAGCGGGGCTCGGACGACGTCATCTGGGGCTCCCCGCAGTACCTCGCCCCGGAGATATGGAAGCGAGAAGGAGGGGCCGCCCCGGCGGACATCTGGGCCCTGGGGGTTATTCTTTATGAGCTGGCCTCTGGCGTGCGTCCCTACTCGGACCTCGAGGGCTCCGAGCTGTACCACGAGGTTACCGGCCCATGGCCGGCACCAAAGATGCCTGTCCGTTCAGAGCTCCCCCCGGGCCTGGACGAGCTCATACACGCCTGCCTGAGAAAAGACCCGGCGCTCCGTCCGGACAGCGGTGCGGTGGTGGAGGCCCTGGAGGGGATGCTGCATGGTGCACGTCGCACGGCCAGGACGGAGCAGAGCCCCTTCCCCGGCTTGCTGCCCTTCGACGAGGACCTCGCCGAGGTGTTCTTTGGCCGCGACGCGGAGCTGGCAGAGTTCTTGGAGCGCCTGCGAGGGGAGCCCATGTTGCCGGTCATCGGCCCGTCGGGCGCGGGCAAGTCGTCCTTTGTAAAGGCTGGAGTGATCCCGCGCCTCCGAGAGGGCGGCGAGGGGAGGGTTCTGTCGCTGCGACCCGGGAGCCAGCCCTTCGAGGCGCTGGCCGCCAGGTTGCTGGAGCTGGAGCAAAAGATGGATCCCTCTGATCTGCCCACCGAGGCGGTGCGGTTCAGGCAGGGGGGATGGCTTGCGGCGAGCCAGGAGGAGGGCGACCCACAGGCCCGGTCTGGGGAGATGGGTGGGGGGGTGTCCGCCACAGACGAGCCCATGGGGGAAGTTGGCGCCCTGGCGAGGGAGCTCAGGGACGCTCCCGGGCGGCTGGCCCTGTACCTGGGTGACTTGGCGCGATGGGGAGGGTTCCGGCTGCTCTTGTTCGTGGACCAGTTGGAGGAGATATACACTCTGGTGCAGGACGATGAGACCAGGGAGCGCTTCATGTGGGCGCTGTGCACGGCCGCCGAGGACCCCGGGGAGCCGGTCAGGATGGTGTTCACCCTGCGGGACGACTTCCTGGGTCGGGTGGCCCAGGGGACCCAGACCAGGCGGCTGTTGAGCAGAATGATGCTCATTCGCAGCCCCGGCTCTGACGCCCTGCGGGAGATCCTGGAGCGGCCCCTGGCGGGGGTGGGCTACCGCTGGGAGAGCGCCTCGCTTGTGGACCGAATGGTGGAGGACGTGCGGGGGGAGCTGGCCTCGCTGCCGCTGCTTCAGTTCGCCACGCGAGCCTTGTGGGACCAGCGGGATCGGGACCGGCGGGTCCTCCTGCGGGAGGTGTACGAGCGGATGGGGGGGGTGGCTGGCGCCCTGGCGGAGCACGCGGACGCAGTGCTCGATCAGCTCTCACCGGCCCAGTCGCGGGTGGCCAGGCAGATCCTGCTTCGACTCGTCACCCCCGAGTCCACGCGGAGGGTGGTCGCCCGGGGGCGCATCATCGAGGAGCTGGGCGAGGGCGCCGAGGAGGTGCTGGGCCGACTTGTTCGGGCGCGGCTGCTGTCGCTGCGTCGCTCCGAGCTGTCGGAGGCTCCGGAGGAGGCGGAGGTGGAGCTGGTGCACGAGTCCCTCATCGTGGCCTGGGGCCGGCTGGCGCGCTGGATCGCCGAGGGGCGGGATGAGCTGGCTTTCCAGATGGAGGTGGAGCAGGCCGCGCGTCTTTGGGACCGTCGAGGACGGCGCGATGACGAGACATGGCGAGGGGATGCGCTGCGGGAGGCGCGCCGCTGGCTGGAGCGCTCCACCCTCCGGTGGCCGCCCCTGGTGAGCCAGTTCGTGCAGGCGGGCATGAAGCGAGAGGCCAGGATCCGCAGAAACAGGGTGGCCAAGCGTCGCCTGGTGATGTTTGGCCTGGTACTGGTGACCCTCGTGGCCCTCGCCGTGACATGGCAGATATTCCGCAAGAGCCAGGTGGCCAGGCGCCAGGAGCGAGTCGCCCAGCGTCAGCGCAAGAAGGCCCTCGAGCAGCAGCGGTACGCGGAGCAGCGCCACGCCGAGGCCCAGCGGGAGGGAGCCAGGGCGGCCCTGGCCCGGGGCGCCCTCCTGGAGGCGCGAGCCAAGCTGAGGGTGTCGCTGGAGACCCTGGACTCGCCTCTGGCGCGAGCGCTCTGGTGGCGGCTGGAGCGCCGGCCGCTCTTGTGGCGCAAGAACCTGGGCACGACCGTCTACTCCGTGGTGTTCGCCCCGGACGGGCGCACCATCGCGGCCGGCTGTCAGGACGGGTCCATCTACCTGATCGACACGCGAACCCTGGATGTGCGCTTCCTCCGCGGGCACCGGGACCAGGTGTTCTCCCTCAGCTTCTCCAGGGATGGGGGACGGCTGCTCTCGGGGACCTGGAACGGCGAGGTCCGCCTCTGGGACCTGGCAAGGGACAGCTCGGTGGCCTGGCGGGCCCACAAGGCCCTGGTGTGGGGGGTGAGCTTCAGCCCGGACGCAAAGGAGCTGGTGACCAGCGCCTATGACGGCAGCGTCCGCTTCTGGAGCGCCGACAGCGTCCACAGGCTGCTCAGGGAGATCAACACAGGAAGCCGCGGCAACGACGTCGCCTTCAGCCCCGACGGAGGTGTCCTGGTCTCGGTGCACCGGGACAGGACGGTCAATGCCTGGGACGCCAGGCAGGTGCGGCGCCTGTGGCGCGTGCGGCTGGCTGGGCAGGGCCTGGCAGCGGTGGCCTACTCTCCCGATGGTCGGCTCCTGGCCACCGGGGGCCTGGACTCGACGGTGCGCCTGCTGGATGCCAGGACCGGCAAGGAGCTCCGGGTGCTCCGAGGGCACCGCTCCGCCCTGGCGCAGGTGGTGTTCAGCCGCGATGGGAGGATGCTGGCCTCGGCGGGGCAGGACCGGGTCGTTCGCCTCTGGAGCTCCGAGACCGGGGCGCTGCTGCGCACCCTGCGTGGGCACACCGGCGAGGTCCGGGGCCTGGACTTCGCGCCGGACGGCAGGAGCATCGTGTCCGGCTCCTACGACAAGTCCGTGCGCCTCTGGCGGCTGGACGCCGAGGCTCCCCGTCTCCTTCCCCGTGGGCACACCGCCCTGACCTATGGGGTTGCCTTCAGCCCACGGGCAGACCTGGTCGCCTCGGGGAGCTTCGATGGCACGGTGCGCCTTTGGGACGTGCGCACCGGCCGGCAGCGCAAGGTCATCCAGGCCTCCAGCTCGGTCATGGGGATCGACTACTCCCCGGACGGGACCACCATCGCAGCCGGGTGTACCGACGGCGCTGTCCGGCTCTTCTCCGTTGCCAGTGGGCTGGCGACTCGCGTCCTTCGGGGGCACAAGTCCCGGGTGCTGTCGGTGGACTTCTCCCCGGACGGGCGCCGGCTCATTTCGGGCAGCTACGATCGTACCGTCAGGGTGTGGCGCCTCCCTTCGGGAGACCTGGAGACGGTCTTGCGCGGGCAGCGGGGAGCCATTCACGGTCTGGCCTTCGACCGCAGCGGAGCGCGAATCGCCAGCGCGAGCCGAGATGGCACCATCTGGGTTTGGGACGCGGCCAGCCACAAGGTGCTCCGGGTGCTGCGCGGGCATGGAGACGACGTGTACGGGGTGAGCTTCGACAGTGAGAGCGACACCCTGTACTCCACGGGCAGCGGGGGCGATCTGCGCAGGTGGGACCTGCGAACAGGTGTGTCGCAGGTGCTCTCCCGGGTCAAGGCGCGCGCCTACTTTCTCGACAGCTTCAAAAGCGGAGCCGGGGATGTGACCATTGGGGTCCCTGGCTCGGACCAGCTCGCTCGCATCTGGTCTGAGCCCTGGAAGAGGCCGCTCCTGCTGCGGGGCCACCGGGGCGAGGTGAACGTGCTGCGCTTCGGGCCCAGGGGCAGGCTCGTGGCCACCACGAGCGATGACTCCACGGTGCGTCTGTGGGATGTGCGTACGGGCAGACCATTTTGGCGGGCGCCGGTCCTCTTCGGAGAGGGTGCGGACCTGTTTTCCCACCGGGGGTGGCAGACATTGCTTCCCAAGCCCGGAGCTGTCTCGGTGTCCGGGGGGGTGGGGCGTGGCCACCTGCGGCGCGCCGTGGAGGAGCGTGCTCGACTGGCCTCCATGAACCCGGTCACTGGCCTCGGATGTCTGCGAGCTCACGACGACCACCTGGAGGTCTGGAGCGCCGAGCAGGACAGGCGGCTGCTCCTGCGCCGGGTGCCGCGGCTCCAGGAGGTCTGGGCGCTCCCCTCTGCATGCCTGACCCTGGCCCGGGGGAGCGATCCAACCGGTGGAGGGGTTGCGCAGCTCCATCTCCGAAACGGAGCAGCCTTGGTGCTCAGCCGGCGAGCCGACGCGGTGGGGTGGTCGCGGGGCCGGATCCTGGTGGCTACCCGGTCAAAGGTGCGCCTGTTCGATCCCAGCGGGGTACCCCTCGGCTCCTACGCCGCGCCCGTGGGGGTGCGTGCCCTGGCCCTTGTGGGTCGCTGGGTGGTGCTGGGCAACCGCGACGGCAACATCGAGATGGTGCCAACGGATCCCGGCCTGTCGCGGCCACATTTCACCTTCGAGGACGTGCCCTCCAGCCCGGTGGTGGGGCTGCTCGCCGGGCCCATGTCCACCCTCGTGGCCGGCTTCTCGAATGGTCTGCTGGGCCTGTGGAGCCTGGCCAACGGCAGCCGCCTCTATGCCACGAGGATGCACGGGCCTGTTCGCCACCTGAGGCGCCTGCGGGGGCACCTGGTGGCCGCCACGGAGCTGGGGGATCATCTGGTGCTGGATCTGCGAGTCTTCGACCGGTCCTACTGCGACCTGCTCCGGGAGATCTGGCGGCGCGTGCCCGTTGTCTGGCAAGGAGGCCTCCCAGCTCCGGCCGCACCGCCCCGGTTTCATCGGTGTAGACGAGACCGGTCCGCGCAGACCCGCCAAGGGCAGTGAGCGCGACGCGGCGGAGGTGTGCCCAGGTCGGCTGCTCACGCGACCGGGGAGCTTCCGCGCGGGCGCTGCGCTCAGCGGTGGCGGCGCCTCACGAGCCAGCATGATAGGAGCACGCCGAGGGCCAGCAGCGGGAGGGGGTAAGAGCCCGGGCGGGAGGTGGCGCAGCCGCAGCCCCCTGTCTCTGGCGCTGGCTGGGCTCCCATGATGAGGAGGGTGGGGTACAGGTTGATGCGCTCCGCCTGGGCGAGAGCGGCCGCCTCGTCACCCTCGAACAGGTAGAAGCGCCACAGCGCCGGGGAGTCGGAGCCGACGGTCTCGTCCTGGAAGGCCACGGTGGCCTCCCCCTCCTGGTAGCGCAGGCCCACGTGCACCATGGAGGTGTCCTTGATGAGCCAGAGCCCCTCGCGCAGTCCCACCAGACCGTTGGAGAGGGGCAGGGTGATCTTGCCCTCCTGTAGGTCGAAGGCGGAGAGGGGGTAGTGGCGCACCTCGCCCTCGATGAGGCCCGGGGTGAGGCGGAGCTCATCCAGCTCGAAGGGGAAGGTGACCTCCATGAAACGGGAGCCGTTGCGTGCCGCCGAGAAGGCCAGGGTTACTCGGCTGAGGCCCTCCACCCCGTCCATGCGCTCCCAGGAGACGGCCACGTCTCGGGCAGGGGCGTCCACCGAGAACCCGTCCGCCTCCGTCAGGAGGGGGGCCGTGGGAGAGAAGGGCTCCGCCGGGCGAGCATCCAGGGGGGTGACCTCTCCCGTGAGAGTGTTCACTGACAGCCAGGGGCTGCCCTCGCGCCGGGCCAGCTCCGTGGCGATGGCCGAGGCGCACTCGGTCGCCACGGCGGCGTGGTCGCGACCGTAGTCCACCTCGTTGATGAATGGGTTGATGCCAGAGGAGTCGGTGACCTGGCCCAGCAGGGCCGAGCGCCAGCACTCCCGGAGGCCGTCGGGATACTCATCATCCGCCGCCAGGGAGCGGTCGCGTGCCCAGGCCAGGAGGGTCTCGGTGGCGGCGATCATGTGTCTGGCCCGGTAGTTGGCGGTCAGGACCTCGTTGTCTCGCTCACAGTCCACGATGGCGTCGATGGCGCCTGAGCGGCCCATCCACTGGAACATGGACTCGGTGGACGGGGGCTGCCAGGTGCCGTCCAATAGAGGCGGGAGGGGCTCCTGCCCCAGGTCGTTCTCCTTCACGTAGGCCACCATCTCCTCGATGGTGGCGATCTGGTAGCCCTGGGCCTCTTGGTCGGAGAGCTTTTGCTCGTACTCGGCCACGGCCTCCGGGTCGTGAACGAAGTCGGGGCCCAGGTAGGGAGCGAGGCCGTTGGTGGCCAGCAGCTCCCCGTCGCCGAAGAAGCTCCAGGTGACAGCCAGCTCGCTGGCGTCCATGCCGCGACCGATGACCACCACGTCACTCCCATCCAGGTCGAAGAGGGGTGGCGCCGAGTCGTAGGTGGAGAGGTGCTGAAAACGCAGCAGGTTCTTGGGCAGACCCAGGATGGTCTGGCCGTGGGCCGCCGCCACCGGGGCGACGCCCTCGCCCATCTGCCCCTCCTGGCAGAAGACCACCGGCGAGAGGGTCAACCCATTCTCTGCAATCACAGCGTCCAGCAGCTCATGGGAGCGCACCATGTCCAGCCTGGGGTACGCCAGGAAGAGCTGGTCGGAGTAGTGGAAGCTCACCAGCTCCACCTGTCCGTCGGCCACGAGCTGCCTCAGCTTGTCCAGGATCAGGGGGTGGCGTTGGCGCATCACCTCCACCATGTAGCCCTGCATCTCGAAGGTGAGCTTCCACGTGGGGTGAGCCAGCAGCAGGTCCAGCAGTGGCTCGAAGCTCTCGACGATGATCAGGTCCTGTACGTCGTCGTCGTCCAGGTCGAAGCCGGGCATGGCCGTCTCTCCGTCCGGGAATCCCACGAGGCCTCCGGCCACGTACTGTACGTTGAAGTGAAACATCGAAAGGGAGAACTTCTCCGGCGCCGCCCGCGCCGGTGTGGCCCAGGCGGCCAGGGTGGCGAGAGGCAGCAGAGATCGCAAGGCGCATGTTGCAATGTGACGAGACATCCGGCGCTCCTGTTCGTTGGCAGGTTCCGGGTATCATTGCAGCAGGGCGAGCCGCTGTCCAACGGGTTTGCTTCTGCTTCGACGCTCGAGGGCGCAGGCCAGCGTGGGGACAGGGCCCTCAACTGGCCGAAATCGACCGGGCCCGCCCGGGGCTCAGGGGCAGGAGACGGGCTTGACCTGGTAGACCACCAGAGGACCGCTGGAGTCCGATATGGTGACCTCGTAGACCTCTCCCGCCTGGGGAGACCAGCCGTTGGGGGAGAAGGCGATGGCGGGCTGGCCGTAGCCCGAGGGGGGCAGATAGGTGCTCACCTGGAGGGAGGCGGAGTCGCTGAGGCGGCGCACCGCAACCTCGGTGCCAGAGTTGAGGGAGTAGCTGCTGGAGCTGAAGGACCACACCGAAGGGATCACCGAGATGGGGGTGAACCCCTGGTTGGGCCAGGCCACGAAGTCCGGACTCCCCGAGTTGGACCAGGAGAAGACGTACAGGCATCCGGCGTTGCCTGCGTGGCCGATCCCGGCCGGACCGAAGGAGGGGTTGATGATCCAGCGACGGTGGCCCAAGGAGCTCACGCCGGAGTCGTCCATGTACATGTCGATGGTGGGGGCCGGATGGTTGGGGCCCAGGGCGAGGTTCGAGGAGCTCGCCGCTGCCGCCCCCTGGGACGTGTAGCAGGGGGCGCTGGAGTCGGGGAAGTGATCCAGGTAGCCCTGCTGGTCCTGGATGATGGCGCAGTACTGGGCGTCCTCGTTCAGGCTGGGGTCGTCCGACAGGGGCGAGAGGCCGCAGAGGTACCTGTAGGCGTTGATGTAGGCCACCGCGTCGGCGATGGCCCCCGGGGCCAGGGTGCCAGGGTCGCAGGTATTGGGGCCCGGTGTCCAGGCCGCAGGGGTGGTGATCTGGTGGTCTGTGGACCAGCTCTGGCACATGTCCGTCTCTGAGCGGGTCGCGGGATCGCCCGGGTTGATGGCCACGCAGGCGCCAGCGCCGTCGTCGGTGAAGCCGCTCAGGCAGTGGCAGATGTCCGTGGTGGTGTCGCACCAGGCGTTGGCCTCACAGCCCACGGCCGAGCAGCCAGTGGGGGCCGCGTCCTGCCACACGAAGGCGTCCTGCAACGGGGCAGCGTCGGGGGGAGGCGCTCCGTCTGGCAAGGGAGAGCTCCCGTCACCCGGGAGCTGGGAGGCGTCGGGCTGCCCGCCGTCGGACGGGAGCGCGGCGTCCAGGTGGCTGCCCGCGTCACCGGTGTAGGCGACCCCCACGTTGCACGCGCCGGCACAGGCAGTCAGCCCCACCACGAGGGCGATGACCACCCACGAGCGCAGAGCGCAGAGAGCCAGCCCGGCGCTGACGGCCGCAGGAGTCGATGGTACGAGGCGGGACCTGGAGCTACTCATCGTCGGCTATTTTATACCACAGTCGTTGGTCGATCCCGCAAAGCGTTTTTCGCGTCCTGGCTTTTGGGTGACCGCAGGGACCGAAAGCCCGAGTCATTTCGCGCTTGCACCGCCACGGGATGTGGTGTAACTACGGCATAGTCCCTACATGAGCGGCAGAGATTCATTCCGGTTGTGTCGGGCGAGCATACGAACCATCTGTTATCGCCCGAGTCTCAGGCTGGTTCTCAATGTTTTCATCGGGTTGGAGATGGGTCGAAATGAGAATGTACGTCGGCAATATGCCCTTTAGCATGAACGAGACCGAGCTGCGCGAGCTGTTTGAGAACCACGGCACGGTGGACTCGGTCAACATCATCACGGACCGCGACACTGGTCGCCCCCGGGGTTTTGGCTTCGTGGACATGGCCGATGATGAGGCGGCCCGCGCTGCCATGGCCGCCCTGGACAACGCCTCGGTGGGTGGGCGAAACCTGAAGGTCAACGAGGCCCGCCCCCGCAACAACCGTGGCGGCGGCGGCGGCGGCGGCGGCGGCGGCGGCGGCCGCTGGTAGTGCTCCCCCCTCACCCATCCCCCCTGCTCCTCTGAACCCGACCCCTTCGCCCGAGGTGAGCCGACCGCGTCGGCGGGACGTCTCTGCGTCTGTCCCCCTTCAGGCCCCTGGGAACCACCAGGTGCGGCGCCCCACAAGCCGGAGGATGGCCGGCACCAGCATCATGCGCACCAGGGTGGCGTCCAGGGCCACGGCGAGAGCCAGGGCGAAGCCCATCTCCTTCATGGGGAGGAGCACGCCGGAGACAAAGGCGGCAAAGGTGATGACCATGATGAGCGCGGCGTTGGTGATGATGCCACCGGTGCGGGAGAGCCCGCGGTGGATGGCCTCCAGGTGGATCTCCTGCTGGCGCTCGGGCGGGGCCTTTGGGCCGCCAGCGGCCACGAAGGTCTCCTTGATCCGGGAGACGAGAAAGACCTCGTAGTCCATGGAGACACCGAAGAGGACGCAGAACAGGACCACAGGGGTGATCAGGCTCAGGGCTCCCTGGGGGCCGCCCTGCACACCCAGCAGGGACAGACCATAGCCCTGCTGGAACACCAGCACCAGGATGCCGTAGGTGGTGCAGAGGGAGAGGGCGTTTAGCAGCACGGCCTTGAAGGGGATCACCAGGGAGCGGAAGAAGAGCGCCATGACAAGGAAGGCAGCGATGAGGATCGTCGGCACCATGGTGGGCAGCGAGCCCACCAGCATCTTCTTCGTCTCCCAGGTGGTGGCTGGCTGGCCGCCCACCCAGACCTTGATGCCAGGGTCCTTGGCGAAGTACCTGGGCAGCTCCCTGCGCTGGCGCAAGACCAGGGCGTCCAGGTTCTGGTCGGTCACCTTCTTTACGTGCACGTCGAAGGTGACCATGCGCCGGTTGTCGCTGATGAACCTGCCTGCGAAGCCGTCGCCAAAGCCCGCGCCCAGACGGACACCCAGGAGGTTGACGCTCAGGGACATGAGGAGGTCCGGCCCCCGAAGCACCGCCACGGAGCTCATGGCCCGGATCTTCTCGAGCTGCTCGATGAGGAGCTTCTGGCGCCTGGGATCGTCCCAGGTGCCTCCGTCCGTGATCTCCACCAGGCAGGTGACCGGGTAGATCTGGCCCTCACCCGCTATCTCGATGACCCGCTCCAGGCCACGGCGAGCCTCCACGTGAGAGGGAACGATCTCGTGCCGCGGGTTCATCACGCGGATGTCGAAGATGCGCGGGGCGAAGCAGATCATGATCGCCATGGCCAGGAGGATGGGCGCCCAGGGCCGGCGGATGACAAAGCTCGCCCAGCGCTCCCAGAAGCGGTCCACCGCAGCGTGGCTGGCGGTGAACCAGCGCCAGCGGGGCCAGCTCAAGACGGGCTGCCAGAAAGAGAGCAGCACTGGCAGGAGTGTGAGCGTGGTCAGGAGGGTCAAGGAGACGATGATGATGCCAGAGAAGGCCAGGGAGCGAGCCAGCCCTAGCTGCGGGATGAACAGACCCGCAAGGCCCAGCATCACGAGGGTGCCTGAGACGAGGATGGCCTTTCCCGCCGTGCGGCCCGCGGTGACTATTGCCTCCTGGGGTTCTTGCCCTCGGGAGAGCTCCTCCTTGACCCGGTTCACGTACAGCAGCGCGTAGTCGAGGCCCAGGCCCAGGCCGCTCATGGTGGCCATGGTGGATGCGAAAAAGGAGAGCTTCATGAAGCCGGCCACCACGTAGATGATGCTCAGACAGCCTGTGACGGCCATGGCGGCGGTGATGAGCGGCAGCAGGGCGGCGGCGGCCGAGCGGAACATCCACACGAGGAGGATCAGGCTGATGACGAAGACCACGGCCTCGGCGCGCGTGGAGTCCCGCTGGACGATGACTCCGATGTCCACCTCGAAGGCTGGGATGCCCGTAACCAGCACCTCCAGCCGAGGCAGAGGGAGCCCTGGCTTCATCTTCGCGATGAGCTTGCGGTACCTGCGCACGCAGCCTTCGGACTTGCTGTAGTCTCCCCTCGAGACGTTCATCTCCAAGACTGTGGCCTGGGTGAGACCGTCCTTGGACACGAACAGCTCCCGGAGGGGCAGCTCGGCGTAGGAGATGAGGCGGGCGGTGCAGGGGTGCTTCTTGAAGGCTGCGTTCAGGCGCGCCACCGACTCGTACACCGGCTTGTCGTCCACGGTGAGCTTGTCGTGGTGAAAGGTGACCGTGGCTATGAACTCGGTCTGGCGGGAGAAGCCGGCTGCCCTCTTCTTGGCGACCGTTGTGGACTGCGCCTCGGCGGAGGTGTCCACGGTGGACTTGAGGCGCCTGTTGACCCCCAGATAGCCCATCACCAGCAGGGGTGTGGGCAGCAACCAAAAGAGCACCACCAGCAGACGGTGGCGCAGGAGCCAGGCGGTCATCCGACCGAGGAGCGATTCGATCATGTGTCAACGGGCCAACGGATAGCTAATAAGAACAACGTCGAGGCAAAAACAGCACGGTCCAGGTGGGCCCTCCCGCGCCGCCGGCCAACCGACCGTGGCCGGCGCGCGGCGCGGGAGCGCTCTTTTGTGCTCGGTCGGCGGGAGCCCTGTCACCGGTGGTGACAGGAGCGACCCCGCCGCCGCAGAACGCAGTTGAATATACCAAAATGAGATTCTCTGTCACACACTGCCTGTACGTTCACCTTGCCGGGTTGGCGCGCTCGGCTCTATACTCGTGACTGAGGCCGAAGGTGGTGAACCTTGTTGCTGGCTTCAGCTCGAGCAGCAGCGTTCGGCCCAAAGGGAGTAGGGAGGCACAATGAGACGTCGAGGACTCTTTGGCATGGCAGGCGCGCTGGTCGCTTTGGGGGTTGGGACCTGGGGGCTGCTCGCCCTGGGATGTAGCCCCACACGCGAGGTGGGTAGCACGGAGACGAGCTGCGACGACGGGGCGGACGACGACGGTGACGGGCTGATCGACTGCGACGATCCCGACTGCGCGGACGATGTCGCGTGCGGTGGAGACTGCGGGGACGGGTACTGCGACTCCACGGCCGGCGAGGACTCTGCGAGCTGTCCCCAGGACTGCGTGCTCTGCGGAGACGGTGTGTGTGACGCCGCGGCCGGAGAGGACACGACGAGCTGTCCCGCCGACTGCGCCGTGTGCGGCGATGGCGTATGTGACCCGGCCGGGGGTGAGAGCAATACGAGCTGTCCCCAGGACTGCCCGCCGTGCGAGCTGACGATCACTCCGGAGGTGCCGCAGATCATCACGGTCACCGCGGGGCAGAATACCCCGACGGTGACCTTTGGCGCGGACCTGTGCGGGAGCCCCATCTCGGTGGGATTGGGCGTGGACCGCGGCGAGATCGGCGTGGTGGAGGAGGGGCCCGTGCCAAGCACGACCTTCACCCCCTCGGGCGGCGTGGGCGGCGTGGTGACGGTGTACGCTGCGCTGAACGACGAGCTCATCT
>JAJRWW010000299.1 GCA_024276595.1 Myxococcota bacterium | reverse complement strand
GATCATGGTCATGGTCTCGGTGCCGCCGGCGATGCCCACGTCGATCATGCCGGCCATGATGTCAGTGGCCACGTTCCAGATGGCCTGGAGCCCCGAGGAGCAGAAGCGGTTGACGGTCATGGCTGGGACCTCGTCCGGGAAGCCCGCCAGGTGCACCGCCACGCGGCTCACGTTCATGCCCTGCTCGGCCTCGGGCATGGCGCAGCCGAGGACCACGTCCTCCACCATCTTGGGGTCCACGCCGGCGCGCTTTACGACCTCGGCCAGGACAGCAGCGGCCATGTCGTCAGGCCGCGTGTGAATCAGCGAACCGCGGTTGGCCTTGCCAGCCGCCGTGCGACACGCAGCTACGATAACTGTTTCGCGCATGTCTTACTTCCTCCGTGAAAAAACGGGTTGCTTCTGTGTCATAAAAGACGGCCTAGTTGCGCAGGGGCTTGCCGGTGTTGAGCATGTGCTGGATCCGGTCCATTGTTCGCTGCTCTCCCAGCAGGCTCAGGAAGGCCTCGCGCTCCAGGTCCAGGTAGTGCCACTCGGAGAGCTTGGTGCCCTCGGCGACGTTGCCGCCGGCAAGCACGTGGGCGAGCTTGCCGCCCACCACGCGGTCGTAGTCCGTGGCCCAGCCCGCCTGGAACATCTCGTCGATGCCCACCAGGAAGGCGGCCTTGGCGCTCTCCCCGGCGGCTGGAATATCCAGCTTCTCGCGGCCCGGGTCGAAGCCGGCCTTTGCCATGCCGAGCACGAGCTGCTTTGCGTCGTGAATGTGGAAGTCCCGGTTGAAGGTGATGCGGTCCGTGTCCCGGAGGAAGCCCATGTCCATGGCCTCCTTGGCTCCCAGGGCCACCTTGGCGGTGCCCGCCAGCTCGAAGGCCTTCATCACGAAGGGCAGGATGGGGGGCTCGGCGCCGCCGCGGATCCCCTCGGTCATGCGCAGGGCCAGCTCCTTGCAGCCGCCGCTGCCCGGGATGAGGCCGACGCCCACCTCCACGAGGCCGATGTAGCTCTCCACGTAGGCCTGCACCGCCTGCGCGTGCATCACCACCTCGCAGCCTCCACCCAGGGCCATCCCCGCCGGGGCGGCCACCACGGGCTTGTGGAAGTACTTGAGGTTCATGAAGGTCTTCTGCCACTTGAGCTCGGTCTCCTCCAGCTTGTCCCAGGCCTTGGCCTGGGCGCCGAGCATGACCACGAAGATGTTGGCACCCACGCAGAAGTTGGCGGCCTGGTTGGCGATGATGAGCCCCTCGAACTCCTCGTCCACTATCTCCATGGACGTGTTCATCATCTCGATGATCTCATCGTCCAGGGCGTTCATCTTGGTGTGGAACTCCAGCATGGCCACGCCGTCGCCCACGTCCCACAGGGTCGCGTTGGAGTTGGACTCCACCTCCAGGTCCTCGTCGGCCTTCTTGATGATGAAGATCCGGCTGTCGGGCTCGATGGCCACGTACTTGCCGTTGACCAGGTCGTACTGGTAGCGGCGCTCCCCCTCCTCCTTGTAGAAGGTCTCGTCGCCCGCTGCGAGCATCTTGAGCACGTTCTCGGGCACGGTCATGCCCTCGGACTTCATGCGCTCGACGCTCTCGCGCACGCCGATGGCGTCCCAGGCCTCGAAGGGGCCGAGCTTGAAGTTGAAGCCCCACTTCAGGCCGTTGTCCACCTCCAAGATGGTGTCCGAGATCTCAGGGATGAGGCTGGCCGTGTAGATGAGGGACTTGGCGGTGAGCTTCCAGGCCAGCTCTCCGGCCCGGTCCTTGGCGTTGCAGATGTGCTTTATCTTGGCCTCGGGGCCGTCCAGCCCGCGGGTCTCGTTGGTGGCGTCGAAGGAGGGGCGCTCGGCCTCGACGTACTCCATCTTCTTCCAGTCCAGCACCAGGCGCTTGCCGCCCTCCTTCTTGTAGAATCCTCCGCGGGTCTTCACGCCGAGCCATCTCTTCTCCAGCATCTGGTCGAAGAACTTGGGGGGCTTGAAGATCTCCCGCTCCGGGTCGGTGGTGCACATGTCGTAGCAGGTCATCGCCACGTGGTGCAAGGTGTCTAGGCCCACCAGGTCGGCGGTCTTGAAGGCGGCGGTCTTGGGGCGCCCCATGGGTGGGCCCACAATGGCGTCCACCTCGTCGATGCGGAGGTCCATCTCCTGCATGAGCTCGAAGGTGGTCATGATCCCGTGTACGCCGATGCGGTTGGCGATGAAGTTGGGCGTGTCCTTGGCCCAGATGACTCCCTTGCCCAGCTTCTCGGAGCAGAACTGGGCCATGAAGTCCAGGAGCTCCTGCTTCGTCTTGGGGTGTGGGATGAGCTCCAGGAGCTTCATGTGACGCACCGGGTTGAAGAAGTGGGTGCCCATGAAATGGGCCACCAGCTCCTCGTCCAGGTCGGCGGCCATGGACTGCAAGGAGAGCCCGGAGGTGTTGCTGGAGACGATGGCGCCCTTGCGGCGATGCTCGGCCACCTTGCCGAGGATCTGCTTCTTGATGTCCATGCGCTCGACCACCACCTCGATGATCCAGTCGCAGTCGCCTATCTTCTCCATGTCGTCGTCGAAGTTGCCGAGGGTGATCAGCTTCGCGTCCTTGGGGGAGTAAAAGACCGGCGTGGGTTTTTTCACCTTGAGCGCGGCAGCGAGGCTCTGCTGGGCCAGCTTGTTGCGCACGGCCGGGTCGGTGTCCTTTCTGGCCTTCTCGTCCTCCGACAGCATGTTGTCGAATGGGACGATGTCCAGCATGAGGACCTCGATGCCGCAGCCGGCGAGGTGGGCGGCGATGGCGCTGCCCATCACTCCCGATCCCAGCACGGCGGCTTTCTTGATCTCAAAGCTCATGATGCGTTTCCTCCAGTGGGTATGGCGATGGTGGTGGCAGTATCTGCTCTTGAAGGTGGACGGTGGTGGGGACGACGTGGGGTCAACACTCCGTCCCGATGTCGCTGTTGCCGTCGGGGTCGTCCAGCAGCACGGACAGCGCGGACTCGTCGGCGGCGAGGCTTGCCAGAAACAGGCGCTGGATCTGCAGCAGGCATTTTTTGTCCACCTCCTTGTCGAAGCCCAGCAGGCTGACCAGGTTGAGGGTGAAGCCCACGCTGAGCCAGCTCCAGGCGGCCGCCTCGGAGTTGATGTTCTGCTGGATGAGCCGGGCGTCCATGCACTCCTCTAGCAGCTTCTGCAGCAAGCGCACGTAGCTTTCGAACTGGTTGTGCAAGGCGGCCTGTATGTCCTCGTCGTCCACCTCGGCGAGGGCCTGGAAGAGGACCTTGAGATCTCCCCGGCGAGTCATCACCCGCTCGTAGTAGTCCACCGCGATGTTTCGCATGGCCGAGATGGGATCCGGGGACTGCTCGATGATCGTCTCCCAGAGGGTCAGCACGCGCTTGCCCACATCCTCCAGGATCGAAATGAAGAGGGCCTTCTTCGTCGGGAAGTAACGGTACACGGCCGGCTCGGTGATGCCCGCCTCGGCGGCTATCTCGGCGATGCTCGTGGTCCTGTAGTTGGAGCGCGCCATGGCACGGATGGCGCTTCTGAGGATCTGGGGCTTGCGCTCTGCCGCCGAGAGGCGTTTTCGTTTCTTGCTCATCTTCAGAGTACACGTCCGTCTGGTTGTTACCAGGCCATACGCCTGGTTAGTGAGGGGACATTAACCGAGAGTATCCGAGCGACGCGCTGTGTCAAGGGAAATGTCGGGCGAGGCTGGGCCCTAGGCGGGCAGATCTCGGATCCCAGGCCCACGCTTCCTGGGCTTCGGCTCGAGGTGGGCCTGGGAGGGGAAGCATCACTTGGCTATCCTGCCGGCGCAGCGCAGCAGCTTCTTGCAGTCTCGGAGCTTGAGACAGCTCTTTACCCTGGACTTATCGGCTTTCCTGCAGATGGTCGCAAAGGCGCTGTGTGCCTCTGCGGAGACGTCGGCGTTGCGCGGGGAGGGCGAGCCCGGCTCGGGCTGCTCCGAGCGCCCGCAGCGCTCCACCCTCTTCCACAGGTTGCCGCAGGGAGTCCCGCAGGCGCCGAGGGCGCCGAGAAGCAACAACAGGAGGGCGAGCGCCAGGCAAGGGAGATGATTCGCTCTGCATATCCTGGCCATGGCACCCTCCTAGGGTTTTCTCTCCAGCGCGACGGTGATGGTGCGGTCGCGGTCTGGGACGACACGAATGGAGCGGGGGAGGTGGCCGTCCGCCTCGAAGCGGATCTCCAGCGGCCTGTCGGACTCGGGCACGTTGATGGTGTGCCCCGGGGCGACCTGCCCGCGGACGAGCATCCGCGCACCCGCCGGGCTCACCCTGAACAGCAGGCGCACCTCTCGGCGCGGAGGGCTCAGGGTGACTCCGCGCCCGGCCGAGCCCGGCCTGGGGCCCGGGTCGTCAGGCCGCCCCTTCCGGGGCTCTCCGTCGGAGGTCCACTCCTGGTCTGTCCATGGGGCGAGCAGGTAGACCCCTCCGGCGAGGCTCAACAGGACCGCCATGGCCAGCAGCGCGGCCCAAAGGCGGGCTCCGTGGAGTCTGCTCCGGGCGGCCCTGCCTGGCGTACCCGCCATGGCCGCCGTGGCCGCTGGCCTGCCCCTGTGAGGCACGTCCAGCTCCAGGGTCTCCAGCTTGCGGGGGCGACGGGGCTCGGCGAAGCGCGGCGGCTTCTTGGCCCCGGCCAGGGGCTCATGGGGCTGGGCTGGGCTCTCCAGCTCCACCTCGTCGAGGCTGGAAGGGAAGCGGAAGCTGGCGTCCGCCGGGAGCGGGGGAGGGGCAGGGGAGGGCACCGAGGAGGCCAGGGATGGCACGGTGACTGGCGCCTCGGGGGGCTGGGGCGGGCGGGCCTCCCGGGGCGATCCGAGCACGTGGGCCCAGACATCGGGGAAAGGGAGGTCGGCGCCACACGCCAGGGCCGCGAAGGGGCCCAGCTCACCGTCTGCCCGCAGCTCCACCAGTCGCACCGAGAGGCCCTCCTCCTCCTGGGAGCGAGCCACCCGCGCGTCGAAACGGCGCCGCGCCTCGGGCCTCCCTGCCGCCTCCCGCCGCATCACCCTCAGCAGGACCCGCTCGTGCCGGCTCACATCCTGGGCCTCGTAGAGCCTCTCCAGGGGATCCTCGCCCATCTCCTGGATGACGCGGTAGCGCCCGCCCACGATGTCGCCAGGGCGGAGGGCGTCTTTGGTCTGGCTGCTCATGCTTGGTTTCGGCCAGGGCCGGGAGACCACTTTAGCCCCAAGCGCCCGGTTGATCAAACGTCGAAGTGCTGTATATACGCGATCATGGAAAGAGCCTCTTTTGGTCCCTACCGATCGCACCCCTGTGGCCCGCTCCCCCTGGGTGCGACGGTGACCCCCGAGGGCGTCCGCTTCTCGGTCTTCTCCCGGCACGCCACGCGGGTCTGGCTGGAGCTCTTCGACGAGCCCACCGCGTCCGAGCCCGTGGGGCGGGTGGAGCTGCGAGAGGACCTGCACCGCAGGGGGGACATCTGGAGCGTGCTGGTGGAGGGCATCGGCCCGGGTCAGCTCTATGCCTACCGCGCCGATGGCAGCTACGACCCGGCCTCGGGGCATCGATTCAACCCCCACAAGCTCCTGCTCGACCCCTACGCCCGGGCGGTCACCGGTGCCTTTGACTGGGACCTGTCGGATGCCCGGGGCTTCGAGCCAGGCTCTCCAGAGGGGGACCTCGTGGCCAGCACCGTTGACAGCGCTGGCGGCTGCCCCAAGTGCATAGTGGTGTACGACGACTTCGACTGGCATGGGGATCGTCCCCCGCGGATACCCATGCGGGACACGGTTATCTACGAGCTGCATGTGCGCGGCTTCACCGTGCACCCCACCTCGGGTGTGGCGCATCCGGGCACCTTCCGCGGGCTCATGGAGAAGATCCCCTACCTGGCGGACCTGGGCATCACCGCCGTGGAGCTCCTCCCGGTTCAGGAGTTCGACGAGCTGGAGAACCCGCGGCGGAGCCCGGTGACCGGGGAGCGCCTGGGCAACTACTGGGGCTACTCCACCGTGAGCTTCTTCGCACCCGAGTCTCGCTACTGTAGCTCGGGGCCCAACGGGCAGCAGGTGCGAGAGATGAAGGAGCTGGTGCGAGCGCTGCACGAGGCGTCCATCGAGGTGATCCTGGACGTGGTCTTCAACCACACATCGGAGGGTGACGAGACCGGCCCCACCCTCTGCTTCCGGGGGCTGGACAACAGGATCTACTACATGCTGGACCCGGCCGATCCCCGGCGCTACCTGAACTTCTCCGGCTGCGGAAACACCCTCAACTGCAACCACCCTCTCGTGCGCGACTTCATCCTGGACTGCCTCCGCTACTGGGTCGTGGAGATGCACGTGGACGGCTTTCGCTTCGACCTCGCCTCGGTGCTGGGCCGGGATCAGCGGGGGCAGCTCCTGGCGAACCCGCCGCTCATAGAGCGCATCGCCGAGGACCCGGTGCTCCGCGACTGCAAGATAATCGCCGAGGCCTGGGACGCGGCGGGCGCCTACCAGGTGGGGAGCTTCCCCGGGGAGCGCTGGGCCGAGTGGAATGGCCGGTACCGCGACGACATCCGCCGCTTCTGGCGGGGGGATCCGGGGATGGTGGGGAGCCTGGCGACGCGGTTCTCAGGCAGCGCGGACCTGTACCAGGGCAGCGGTCGGACGCCCCTGCACTCGATCAACTTCGTCACCTGCCACGACGGGTTCACCATGGCGGACCTGGTGACCTACGAGGGCAAGCGCAACTGGGCCAACGGGGAGCGCAACCGGGACGGCACCGACGCCAACTACTCCTGGGGCTGCGGCCACGACGGACCCACCGACGATCCCGAGATCATGGCCCTTCGGGACCGCCAGCTCCGCAACCTCTGGGCGACGCTACTTCTCTCCCAGGGGGTCCCCATGATCCTTGCGGGGGACGAGCTCCGCCGCACCCAGCAGGGCAACAACAACGCCTACTGCCAGGACAACGAGATCTCCTGGCTGGACTGGTCCATGCTCGAGGAGCACCGCTGGCTGCGCGACTACGTGGCCGGGCTGATTCGGCTGCGGCGTCGCTTCCCCGAGCTGCGCCGCACAGCCTTCTTCAAGGGCGATGGCGGCCCCGGAGAGCGCCCCGACATCTCCTGGCACTCCACCTCTGTGGGACGGCCGGACTGGTCTGATGGCTGTCGGAGCCTGGCCTGCTGGATCAACGCCGAGCCGGACCTGTTCGTGGTCTTCAACGGCTCGCCCAGATCGCTGACCTTCGAGCTGCCCAGGCTGTCGGGCGGGGTCTGGCGCCTGCTGCTGGACACGGCCGCCCGCGGGCAGCACCTGTATCAAGTGGAAGATGCCCCACCTGCCCCGGAGCCCCAGGCCTGCCAGGCGACGGGGCACTCCATGTTGGTGCTGTGCTTTTGGTGAGCGGTTCCTCGCCCACGGCCTCTCGGTCGGGCGGCCCGGGCGACCTCGGGCGTCCTCCCGGTCGGGCGATCCGGCGCAGGGCTCGGACCCTGGCACGTCAGGGGGATCGGCCGGGCTTGGCCGTGCCTCCGGACGAGGAGTGGCGGTTGATGACCATCTGGGTGAAGGCCTTGCGCGCGTCGGCCACCAGGCCCGCCCACTCCCGGTCGGCGGCCGGCCCGGAGCGGCGTCGCGAAAGCCCAACCCTCCACCGGCCGCTGGAGTCCTGGATCCACACCACCCGCATCTCGTGACGGGTGTGGGAGTGCCAGGGCAGGGCTAGGTGCACGGAGTCGTCGATGCCGAAGCCCCCGGCGCCGGTGACAGTCAGGGCTCCGCCCTTGCTTATGTCTACGAGCATCCCCTGTCGCGTCTAGGTGCTGCCGGGGCTGGCGAGCTGGCAGCGCCAGGGGGAGAGCAGGGGGGTTCGAGGAGATCGGCGGCGGAGAAAGGGTGCTGCCTTCCCGGAGATGACCCTCTCCAGGAATCGGACCTGCTCGAGCTGTCCGGCCTTGAAGCCGATCCCTGCCCCTGGCACCAGGTCCTGGGTCTTGTGCCCCGAGCGATGGCGTACCCAGTACACCGTTCCCAGCACATGTACCTCCGCCGAGTGGCTCCGGATTTGGCACCAGACACAGACGTCCTCTCCAACCGACAGACGGGTGTACTGGGGAATGAAGAGACCCGAGTGCAGCATCTGGGGGAGATAGCGGCTGGCGAGATCCTCTGGGGAGGCGATGATTGTCTTAAGTACTTTCATGGTCAGCACGCGGCACTTTAGCACAGCGAATACGTAATCTACAACACTAATAGCAGAAAAAAACCGATCCGACTTACCGCCGGAGAGGGCATTGTTAGCAAAACTACTAGCCGCGCCGTTTGTCTTAGGGTCTACAGAGCATGTATAAGTCTATTATACGACGACCCCGGAGGCTGCGAGGCTGGTCCGGCGATGACGCTCCCACCAGCGTCACCCTTGCTGCGACCGGGGAGAAGCAGGGTTGAAAAGATGCGCATGCGCTCCTTTGCGGGCCTTCCCACGCTCCTGGCGCCCCCG
>JAJRWW010000298.1 GCA_024276595.1 Myxococcota bacterium | reverse complement strand
GCGACATTCGCGAGGTCATCGGCGCGGAGGAAGAATGACCCAGACAAAAGCTCCCATACGCATCTCCACCCGCTCCTCCAGGCTCGCCCTGTGGCAGGCCCGATGGGTGGCCGCCAACCTGGGGGTCCCCGCCGTGCTGCACCAGGTCACCTCCACGGGCGACCGGGTGCTGGACATCCCCCTGCAGGGAGGCAGCGACCAGGGCTTCTTCACCAAGGAGATCGAGCAGGCCATTTTGGAGGGCGCAGCGGACCTCGCCGTGCACAGCCTCAAGGACCTGCCCACGACGCTGGATCCGCGCCTCGCCCTGGTGGCCGTGCCACGGCGAGAGACCGTGGAGGACGTGCTGCTCGTGCACCCGGACTGGGTGGACGATTCTCGCCGCCTCCCGGTGAAGGAGGGCGGAGTCATCGGCGCCACCTCCCTGCGCCGGCGGGCGCTGCTGGGCCACTTCCAGCCGGACCTGCAGCCCACCCTGCTCCGGGGCAACGTGCCCACCCGGCTCGAGCGCCTGCGCCAGGGAGACTTCGCGGCGATCCTGCTGGCCCGGGCCGGCCTGCGCCGTCTCGAGGCGACCGTCGAGGGGTTCGTGGCCTTTGCCCTGGATCCTAAGCGCTGGCTCCCCGCCCCTGGCCAGGCCGCCCTGGGGGTGGAGAGCCTGCTGGGATCCGAGGCTGCCGCCGTGGCCGCCCGGAGCCTGGACCACCCACCCACCCACCGAGCGGTCCTCCTGGAGAGGGGGCTCATGGCCCGCTTCGAGGCGGGCTGCCACGCCCCCTTCGCCGCCTGGGCGACCATGGGCCATGGAGACGAGGTCACCCTCCGGCTCGGCTGCGCCACCGATGACGGCCGCTGGGCCGCCGCCACCGTGACCGCCCCGGCGGCCACCGCAGAGAATGAGGCCATGGCGGCCCTCGAGGCCGCCAAGGTGAGCCCAGGGCCGGCCGCCCACGAGAGCCCATGCGTTCCCATCTCGTCGTTTTGACCCGCCGGGAGGAGGACAACCAGCGCCTGGCTGCCCTCCTCGAGGCAGAGGGCTTGCAGGTCGTGTCCTATCCCTGCCTGGCCACCGAGGCGGTGCCCCCGGACCGGGCCCGCCTTCGGGCGCTGGCAGCGGGAGGCCCCGTGGACGCCATCGCCTTTCCGAGCAGGGCTTCGGTGGACGGCTTCTTCGACCAGCCGCTCATCCGGGAGACGCTCTGCCCGGAGCTGCCAGGGCTCCTCGCCGCCGTGGGCCCCTCCACGGCAGCCCTGCTGGAGGCTCGCGGCCGCCCTCCAGAGGTCACCGCCCGGCCCGCCAACGGAGAGGCCCTGGCCCGGGCTCTCGTGGCCCGGCTGGGCGCGGAGGCCCGGGTGCTCATCCCGGGGGGAGACCGCCCGAGACCAGAGCTCCCACGTGGGCTGCAAGAGGGGGGGCTCATCCCCCTGCCCCTCCAGGTGTACCGCCACGCGGACCTGCGCCCACCTCCGCTGCCGCCCCCGCCTCCCGACGCCATCCTCTGCGCCAGCCCCTCGGCGGCGCGTACCTTCTGCCGCGCAAACCCCCGCCTGGCCTCCAGCGCGCCCTTTGTGGCCATTGGCGCCACCACGGGCTCATCCCTCAGGGCCCTGGGGGCCGCGGAGGTTCACGTGGCCCCATCTGTCACCCCCGGGGATCTCCTGGAGACGATCCTGAGGGTGGCAGCTCCCCCAGCAGGAAAAACCCCCAGACCTCCAAGGAGGCTCCCATGAGCAGAACGTACGCACGCAGCAAAGAGCTCTTTGAGAAGGCCTCGCGCCTCATGCCCGGAGGCGTCAGCTCCCCTGTTCGCGCCTTCGGCGCGGTGGGGGGGCAGCCCATCTTCTTCCGGCGGGGCGAGGGCGCCGAGCTGGTGGACGTGGACGGCAACCGCTACGTGGACTTCTGCCAGTCCTGGGGGCCGCTCGTGCTGGGCCACTGGGCAGAGGCCATCCGGGCGGATGTCACCGAGGCCCTGGCCGAGGGGCTCACCTTCGGCGCGTGCAGCCCGCGGGAGGTGGCCTGCGCGGAGCGGGTGCTGGAGGCCCTCCCCGGGGCCGAGCGGGTGCGCTTCGTCTCCTCTGGCACCGAGGCGGTGATGACGGCCCTGCGCCTCGCCAGGGGGGTCACCGGGCGCCCCAAGATCCTCAAGTTCGAGGGCTGCTACCACGGCCACTCCGACGGCCTGCTGGTCAAGGCCGGCTCCGGCCTGGCCACCAGCGGCATCGCCACCTCCAAGGGGGTGCCCACCTCCATTGCCGGCGAGACGGTGGTCATCCCCCTCGACGACGAGGCCTCCATGGAGGCCGCCTTCGCAGACTTCGGAGACGAGCTGGCCGCGGTCATCATCGAGCCGCTGCCGGCGAACGCGGGCCTGCTGGAGCAGCGCCCGGAGCTGCTGGGGATGCTGCGGGAGCTGTGCACCAGGCACGGGACGCTGCTCATAGCCGACGAGGTGATAAACGGCTTCAGGCTGCGCTACGGCAGCTACTCCGACACCGTGGACCTGCGCCCAGACCTGGTCACCCTGGGGAAGATCGTTGGAGGCGGCATGCCCGTTGGCGCCGTGGCAGGACCGGCGAGGCTCATGGACCAGCTAGCGCCCCTGGGGCCGGTCTACCAGGCCGGGACCCTCTCGGGCAACCCCGTGGCCATGGCCGCTGGGGCGGCCACCTTGCGCGTGCTGGCCGAGGGCGCCGTCTACGACCGCCTGGAGACCCTCGGCCAGACCTTCGACGCCACCCTCACCGACGCCGGATCCGCCACCCCGTGGTTGCGCTGGAAGCGGGTGGGCTCCATCATCTGGCTCCACTGCGCCGAGGGAGAGCTGCCCAGGCGCTCGGACCGGGTGAAGGCCGAGGCCGTGGACCGCTTCAACCGGATCCATCCCGCCATGCTGGATCGCGGCTACTACCTGCCCCCCTCGGGCTGGGAGGTTATGTTCCTCTCTGCCGCCCACAGTCCCGAGCAGGTGAAGGGCCTGGCCGAGACCCTGGCCGAGCTCCTCGGGGCCCTCTAGCGCCCACAATGGTGCTGCCTCCCACCCTGCCCCTGGATCCGCTGGACCTGCTCGCGGGGCTCTTGGTGCCTCAGCCGCAGCTCTACCTGCTGGCCTCACCGCGGCTGGACCTCTCGGAGGCGTACACCCACGCCCGCCTGGCGCCCCTGTTGACAGGGGTCTTCGGCCGCCTCTGCTACCGATTCCCCAGGAGGCTCGGAACCTGGAGCGACCCGGAGCTGGCGGCCGACCCCACGGCCCCCCTTCGGGTCCACCCGGAGCCGGGTGTGCCAGGAGAGCTCCTGGACGACCACCCTCTGTCGGATCGTCACTGGGAGCTCCACCTCTTCACCCATCGCTCCGTCTCGGTGCTGGCGCTCCGCTTCGACCACCTGCTGGGTCACGGCGCCCTGGCGCTCCGCTTTCTGGGGGCCTGCCTGGATGCCCTCTCAGGGGAGGCCGCGCCCCACCAGCCCCCCTCTCCCCTCCTGGACCCGGCCGGGGAGCGCAGCTTTCGCGCCATACAAGGGAGCATCCTCGAGGCCGCCCGCGCCCGCGCTCCCTGGGCCCGGTATCACCGCCTGGACCTGGACCTCGAGGGCGTGCGGCAGGCGGCCCTGGCTCACGGAGCGAGCTTCTCCGAGGGGCTCGCCGCCTGCCTGGCGCGAGCGGCCCAGGCCACGAACCGGGCCGCCGGGCGCGAGCGCAGCCTGGAGGTGCTCTCCTTTCGAATGGACCCCGCCGCCGCAAAGGACCCTCGCGGCCGCCTCCAGGTCGGCAACCTCGGCCTCCTGGTGGAGCGCCTCCGAGCCAGCCCGCCAGGAGCGCTGACGGGCCAGCGCGGGGACCCGACTCGGCTCCGCGCCAACCTGGAGCGCCTCGCTGCCGTCTACGGCCTGATCGGGCCCAGGCCCGTGCGGGACTGGATGCTGAGGCGCGCCCTGGCCGCTGCCCAGGGCCGAGCCCACGACAGGACAGACCGGCTGATCGTCAACAATCTGGGCGCAACCCACCGCCCGTTCTTCCGTCCCCTCTTCTTCGACCCCAACAACGACACGGACCAGCTCGGGCTGGTGTACGTGGACTCCACCGGCGACAGGCTCTGCCTCCAGCTCGCGCCCTCGATCCGCTACCTGCGAAGCTTCCCCATGGAGGACCTCCTGGCGCGATTGAGGGCGAGCCTCACCGCTCCCCGGGGATGCCCGCCACGAGGCTGACCGGCGCGTGCCAACGAGACCCTCAGGGAAGGGCACAGCCGGGCAGGGCCTGTCCAATGCTCTGGTCGATGGTGCGGCTGAAGCTGGCCAAGCACGCTCGGGCGGTGGTCACCTGCGGCCTGAGCGAGGCCGGGGCTTGGCCCTGGTGGAGCCCGCCTTGGCGGAGCCCGCCTTGGTGGAGCCCGCCTTGGCGGAGCCCGCCTTGGCGGAGGTGCGCCGCGCTGCCTTGCTGGTGGGTCTCTTCACGGGATTGGAGGGGACGGAATGCTCCATGAGCCACTCGATGATCCGAGGGGCGAGCACCTTCTGCGACTTGGAGGAGACGTACATCCCAATGTGGCCTATGGGTAGCTCCATCATCTCCGTGTCCTCCGACCCCACCAGGTCAGTGAGGGGGCGGCTGCACTCCGGTGGCACGAGGTGATCCTTGGTGCCGAAGATGTTGAGCAGGGGCATGGTGAGGTTCCCGAGGTCCACCCGCTCACCACCCAGCTCCAGCTCGCCTCGCACCAGCTTGTTCTCCTGGTACAGGTCCTTGATGAACTTGCGGAAGGCCTCCCCAGCCTGGCCTGGAGAGTCGAAGATCCACTTCTCCATTCGCACGAAGTTCGACAGGGCCTCCCGGTCGTGCATGATGTCCAGGAGCGACACGTACTTGTCGATGATTAGCTGAAAGGGCTTCAGCATCAAGAAGCCGTAGTTCATGAACCAGCCGGGAACCACCCCGTAGCAGTCCACCAGGGAGTCCACGTCGATGTCCTGGGCCCAGATGTTGAGCAGGCCGTTGTCGCTGCGAAAGTCGATGGGAGCCACCATGGTGACCAGGTTCAGGATCTTCTCCGGGCGGAGGGACGCGTAGATGGCCGAGAAGGTCCCCCCCTGGCACACGCCCAGGAGGTTTATCTTCTCGTGGCCGGTCTCCCGGCGAATGAAGTCCACGCAGCCGTCGAGGTACCCGAGGATGTAGTCCTCCATGGTGATGAACTGGTCCATCTTGGAGGGGTAGCCCCAGTCGATGATGTACACATCCAGCCCGCCACGCAGGAGATTGCCAATGAGGCTCCGGTCGGACTGCAGGTCCATCATGTAGTAGCGGTTGACGAGGGCGTAGCAGATGAGCACCGGCACCTGGCATCTCTGCTCGGCGAGTGGCTCGTAGTGATACAGCCTCACCCGGTCCTCCACGTGCACCTCCCGCTTGGTGGAGTTGTCCACCTGGATGTCCTTCATGGAGAGCAGGTGCTCCACGCCGGTCAGATACTTGCGGTTGACGTCCACCCAGTCTCCGGAAAAGCTCTGGAGGGCCTCGTCCACGGTCTTGGTCGGGTTCTTGTGCATGGCTCCCTCCTAGTTGCCCTTTCGTGGCTCGCCCACCAGGCGCTCCAGCTCATCGATTCGGCGCTGCTGGGCCTTCACCGTGCGGCGGAGCTCGTAGAAGGCCCGGTACAGCTCCTTCATCTCGCTGTCGGTGGGCACAGGGAGCACCTCGATGAGGTCCTCCAGGGCGCTGTCCAGGCGCCTTTTGAACCTGAGGCCAGAGTCCACCAGCCGGGCCTGGAGCACGCTGTACTCCCTGCTGCGGAACACCTCCGCGAAGTTCTCCTCGAAGGTGGCCAGGTAGAGCCTGTAGATGGTCCGGTGGGAGGGGAT
>JAJRWW010000297.1 GCA_024276595.1 Myxococcota bacterium | reverse complement strand
CCGCCAGGCCGTGGTGGCAGCTCCCAGGCCTGCTACGCCGGGGCTCCGGTGGGCTGGTGGCGGCCCTCTGCCTGGTGACGCTCTGGTCCTGCCACGGCCAGCCGCCCCCGAGGCTGCCACGAAGGACCGGGGCCAGCCCCGATCGGGCTCTGCGCTTCGTCCCGCCAGGGGCCTACCTGGAGCTCCTCCTGGCGGAGCTCTCCTGGCGGAGGCCAGTTACCGCCATAGCCCATCTTCGGGCGGCGCTGGCCAGTGACCCCCTCTCTCCATATCTGCGGCTGCGACTGGCGGAGCTGCTGGCTCGCCGAGGCCAGAGGAGGGAGGCGCTGCACATGGCCCGGGAGGCCCTGCGCCTGGATCCTTCCTCTGCGAGAGGGTACCTGGCGCTGGGACGCCTCCTCTCGGACAGCCACCCCGGGCGAGCCCTCCGGGTTCTGGAGCAGGGCCTGAGGCGAGATCCCGGGAGGAGGAGCTGCACCTTTTGGTGGCGCGGATCCGGCTGCGCATGGGCGATCCTCGCAAGGAGCGCGCCGCCCTGCGGAGGCTGTTGGGCGTTCGCCCGGACAGCGCAGATGCGCTCTTTGCCCTGGCCCGAAGCTGGGCTCGCGCAGGAGGGCTCACGCGGGCGAGGGGCCTGCTGCGACGGCTCCTGGCGAGCCACCCCTTCGCCCTGGGCCCGAGGCTGCTGCTGGCGAGAATCCTGCTTCGGAAAGGGCGTCTGGCAGCGGCGGCGGAGGTCCTCCTGGCCGCAATGGAGGCGTCTGGGGACGATCCGGAGGTGGCCAGGGAGCTCTTCAGGCTCTACCTGCTGCGGGGTGACGGGCGGCGGGCTCGGGACCTGGTGCGGCTCATGTCGGCTCACGGCTCTGCCACCCACCTGACCCTTGCGGCCTCCTTGCTCATGCACCTGGGCGAGATGCGCAAGGCCCTGGGCGTGCTTGACAGGGTGCTCCCCATGGGAGGGGCCGCCCGCGGCGTGGCCTTGGCGCTCAAGGCCAGGCTAGTCTACCGTGCCAGGGGCGCCAGCTCGGCCCTGGCCCTGCTGGCTCGGATCCGTGGCGGCCCGGCCCTGGTGTCTGCGCGGGTGGAGGCCGCCAGGATCCTGGAGTGGGAGGGGTGGCCCGCCAAGGCCATCTCGCTGCTGCGAAGGACCCTGAGGAGGCATCCGGGAAACCTGGCGCTCCTGGAGGCGCTGGCGCTGGTGCATGCCAGGCAGGGGCGCGGCCGGGCGGCGGTGAGGCTGGCCCAGCTCGCCTCCAGGGCCCGGGGAGCTGGGCCCTCCGACCCCAGGGGCCGCCGTTTCAAGGCGCTGGTGCTGGACGAGGCCGGGCGTTTCCGGGAGGCCGCCAGCATTGCCGAGCGGCTGGTGCGCGAGGACCCGGACGACGCGGCCGCCTTGAACCTGCTGGGCTATGCGCTGGCGGACAGGAGCCTGGACATCCCTCGGGCGGTGGGCCTGCTCAGCCGAGCCCTCAGGCTGGAGCCCCTGAGCCCGTATATCCTCGACAGCCTGGGATGGGCCAGGTATCGACAGGGCCGGCTGGAGGAGGCGGTGAAGCTCCTGGGGCGCGCCACCAGGCTCGAGTCGGGAGAGGCGGAGATCTGGGAGCACCTGGGCGACGCGCTGGCCAGCTCGCGCCGGGTGAGACGAGCCCTGGCGGCGTACGGGCGGGCGCTGGCCCTGCGCCCGGCAGTGAGCCGCCGGGCGGTCGTCTCTGGCAAGATTGCGCTGCTCCAAGGTCGCGGGTATGTTCAGAGCACCTCGGGAAAATGAGCCCGGAGCCGCCGGGCGAAAGAAAGAGATCTCATGCGAAGGACGATCCTCTGCTCCTTGCTGCCGCTGCTGCTGGCGGGCTGCCCCTGCGCCAAGCGTCGCACCTACACACCGCCCACAGCGGCTATGCTGATGGCGTCTCTGTCGCGCCAGGGGAAGCGAGTGCGCACCATGCGCGCCAAGGGCAAGGCGGACCAGTGGACGAAGAAGGGGCGCTTCAAGCTGACGGTGTTCATTCTCACCACAGCGTCAGGCAAGCTGCGGTTCGAGGCGGTCCATCCGACGGACCCGCTGGACAGGGTCGCGGTGGTGTTCACCTCCGACTCCACGAGCTTTGCCTCCATCAACCGCAGGAGCAACGTGTTTCTGAGCGGACCGGCGAAGCCGTGCATTGTAGCCCGGGTCTTTGGGCTGGCGCTGGATCCCAAGGACGTGGGCAAGGCCCTGGTGGGAGTGGCGCCGGTGATTGCCCACAGCAGGGCCTCGGTGGAGTGGGACAGGTGCGAAGGGGCTGACGTGCTGCGCCTTGTGGACAGCTCCGGCAAGCTGGAGCAGCGCATCTGGATGAAGCGAGTCCGTCCCGGGGTCTGGCTCGCAGCGCGCTCGGAGGTGCGCAATGACAAGGGCAAGCTGCTGGCAGAGCTGCTTTTCGAAAGGCGCAGAAAGGTGGATGGCCTGCTGCTTCCACGGGTGATAAAGCTCCGGCAGACAAAGCCCAGGGCGGACATCATCATCCGCTTCAAGACGCAGAAGACGGACGTGGAGATTCCTGAGGACGCCTTCCGGCTCACGGCGCCGCCCGGGATGCCCGAGCGGGTGCTCACCTGTCCGTAGGTCGCAGATGCCGGACGGGATCAGTCCGGAGGCAAGATGGTGGTGATCCACCGCTCGTAGCTCACGATGACCTCCGAGGGATTTAGCGGATCGAACTCCTGGTTCACGAAGACGATGGTGTTGGCCGAGGAGCGGTAGTCGAAGCCGTCGAGACGGCTGCGCTCCAGGGCCACGCCGTCCTTGGCGGCGGCCACGCTGACCGAGATGGGGTAGTGGTGCAGCACCACGGGGGAGGAGTTGGCCACGATGTCCTCGATGATGATCTGCAAGGTGGCGCCCAGGTCGGCCTGGCACACGGAGGCGATCTGCCCGCCAGTGGCGGTGGCTATCTCCAGGTAGCCTCCCCCCGGGTCTGGGGCGGTGGAGCAGCCAGAGGGGGGCGGTCCCACGATGGCGTGGGCGGTCCCCTGCCCCTCCGGGTTCGACAGCCCCAGCAGGAGGTTGATTGTGGGCTGCACCTCGGCCTGTATGCAGGCGGGATCCCAGGGAGGGGAGGAGCCACAGCTCGTCTGCACCTCCTGGGCCGCCTCGTCCGAGACGTAGATGATCACTAGCTGGGCCTCGGGTCGAATGCGGTCTGGCGCGTTCATGCGCGGCAGGTGGTTCACGATGGCGTTGTAGCCCTGGGTGATGCCGTGCTCCGATCCGCCCTCGTAGGTGAGAGATCCCCAGGGCTCCAGGGCGCAGGCCTGGAACTGCGAAAGGCTAGTGGGGGTCAAGAAGAAGTCGTTGGACTGGCCGTCGTCGGTGCAGAACATGCCGTCGTTGCCGATGTGCACGTCGGTGACGCCCATGCGGAAGTCCAGGCCGTAGGCGATGGCGCGGTTGAAGAAGTTGACCGCGTTCGTGGCCACCGACTGCTGCTCCTCGCTCATGGAGCCCGACTCGTCGATGATCCAGATGATGTCCGCCACCGGCTGGGTGGCCACCAGGTAGGTCTCGCACTCTGCCTCGTGGCCGTCGCCAGGGGCGGCCAGGCCGCTGCCGTTGGAGGCGTCGTCCACGTTGAAGCCGGTGCTCTTGGTGGAGTCGTTGTAGTCCAGGGTGGTGGCCACGGCACCCATGACGACCACGTAGGGCTCGCCCAGGCCGGAGGGCGGCGTGCGGAGCTGCACCGAGAAGGCGAGGATGAAGTTGGAGGTGGTGGGCCCAAAGGGCGCGGGCAGGTTGGTGTACTCGTTCTCCAGCTTGCCCGTGAGCACGGACATCACGTTGTTGCGCAGCTCGGAGACGGTGGTCAAGGGCATCCCCGAGATGTCCAGCATGGCGCGGACCACCGTTGGGTACTCGTCCAGCAGGATCTTCGAGGATCCCGAGGCGCGCATGGTCACGTTGGCGTTGCCCAGGGCCGTGGTCAGCTCGTCGATGATCATGGAGTTCTCCTCCTCCACGGTGGAGGCCAAGGGCTTTCGGGTGAGCACGAAGCCGGCTGTGTTGGAGCTCTCCTCCTGGAGGTCGAAGGTGGCTGAAGAGGCGTCGCAGGCCGAGGTGTTGTAGCAGTCCGGGTCCTCGCAGTTGGCGAGGCCGTCCCCGTCCTCGTCCTCCTTCGCAGTGTCGCCGCATTTTTCGTCCGACCTGTTGACGATGGTCTGCTCCTGGACCATCGCGTCCGCCTCCACGCCGATCTGGAACTTGCCCGCGGTGGGGGTGTAGTACTTTACCGCCCGCCTCCCGGAGGGGTTGGACTCCGACCGGGGGTTGCAGATGAAAGATCCCTCGTCGGCGTCGGAGATGCCGTCGCCGTCGGTGTCCGGGTTCAGGGGGTCAGTCTCCCCCTGGGCGCACTCAAAGGTGACGGGCGGGTCGCAGAGACCAGAGGCCAGGCAGACCTGCCCCTGGCCGCACTGCGCTGGATCGAGGTCGGGGCAGTAGACTCCACATTGGCCGACTATCCCGTTGTGGTCCCTGTCCTCGTCGCCGTCGCTGACCCCGTCGTTGTCCGAGTCGTAGTCCCTGAAGTCGGGGATACCGTCGCCGTCGAAGTCGGTGGGGGGGGTGTTGATGACGTTGTCGCCGGCCTCGAGCTGGTCCGGAAGGCCGTCGTTGTCCGAGTCGTAGTCCTGGTAGTCGGGGATCCCGTCGCCGTCCGTGTCGGTGGCGTACATGCATCCCTCGTGCCCGTTGAGGATGCCATCATCGTCCTCGTCCTCGTAGGGATCACACTCGTTGGTCCAGGCCGCGTCGGGGGTGACGTTGTTGTTGAGCTGGATCTCCGACGGGCACCCTCCCACGACGAGGGAGACGAGCCCAATGGCTACCAGGGTGGAGACTGCACGCTTCATGGTGGTGGACCTCTCATTTGATTATTATTCGACCTCTGGGCACAGCCATGCACTCAAGCCTGAAGCAGATGACTCCAAAGGCAACACAAAGTATAGATCGAATCGGAGGCAAAAAGAAGCGAGGCAAACACAAAGGGCCTGTCTACAGCCT
>JAJRWW010000296.1 GCA_024276595.1 Myxococcota bacterium | reverse complement strand
GGGCTCCAGCTCCTTGATGGCGCCCAGGCGCTCCCAGACCTTTCCGGTTCGAGAGATCTCATCCTCCCGGGAGACCTTCTGCTCGACTATCCACTGCTGGAGAGTGGTCAGCTCCCGAAACTTGAAGATCTCGCCAGAGGGCTTGCGAATCAGCCAGCGCTTCTCCGCCTGCTTCTCGCCGGAGGAGGGGATCGGAGCCGGACCCTCCTTCTGGTGAGCCACCGGCTGCACCAAGGAATGGGGCTCGGGCTCGGTTCTCTTGGTGGCCGCCGGGAACACCTTGAAGATGTGCCCGCAGGAGGTGCACTTGACGGTGAGACCGGTCTCTCCGACCCTCTCGTCCTCGAACTCGTAGATTATCCCGCACTGGTCACAACGGACATCCATGGAAAAGACCTGTCGAGTGGCAAACCCTGGTCGACGCAGAATCAAGTAGAGCTCAAAAGATACCACGGGGCGAAGCAGAGGTCCACTCGGGCAGGATCTCCCAGGCCTTGGCGCATCCATGGCGGGCGGTGGAAGGCCCTCGGTGTGGAGGATGCTCCGTGGAGAAAGGCGCGCATCGAGGGCGTCCTTCAACGAAAAGAGCGGTGCTCGCACACGCTGAAGAAGGCCGAGTCGGTCACCACAACGTGGTCCAGCACGGCGATCCCCACCAGTGAGCCAACTTGGCGCAGCCTTCGAGTGAGGTTCAGGTCGTCCTCACTCGGACGAGGATCTCCGCTGGGGTGGTTGTGGGCCAGGATCGTGACCGCCGCTCCCAGGCGGATGAGGGGTCGGAACACCTCTCTGGGGTGGACCTCCACCGACTGGAGGCTCCCCTCTGCCACCCGGAGCTGCTTGAGCAGGCGGTGCCGCGTGTCCAGGGCGAGGGCCCAGAACACCTCCTTTTGCAGCCCCGCTATGGTCGGCAGCAGCAGCAGGTGGACGTCCTTGGCGCTCTCCAGGCGCGGGCGCAGGGTTCTGTGGCCCCAGAGGGCGCGCTTTCCCAGCTCCACGGAGGCCGCCAGCCGGGCTGCATTGGCCGGGCCGATCCCTGGCAGGCGCCCCAGCTCCGCCGGGTCCGCTCCCAGCAGCGCCGACAGGGAGCCCAGGCGTTCCATGAGGGACAGGGCCGTGGAGAGCGCGTCGGCAGAGCGCGTGCCATGACCCAGGAGGACAGCCAGAAGCTCGGCGTCACCCAGGGCATGGGCGCCCAGCCTGGTAAGTCTCTCTCGCGGGCGGTTCAGGGCTCCCATGGAGGCTAGCCGGCTCATGGGCACCCTTGCTCTGCAAAGCAGATGCCAGGATCCAGGGCGCAGGGCTGGCCAGAGCGGCGCTGCCTGGAGGGGCTCGCGCTGACGGCTCACCGCCCACGGGGAGACGGTATCCGGCCACCTCGGCCGGATACCGTCTCCCCATGTCCCTCGTGGTGGCCCCTCGCATGTGCTGATTGCTCCTGTCACAGATTCGAATCCGACTGTGTGGTGGCGCTGTAAGGTTGCGCAGGCAGCGGAAAACATGCCGAATGTTACAGGATTTTGTCGTGATTAGGGGGGCTTTGCCCTTGACAGGTGCTCTGACAATAAGCATGCTAATGGCAAATCGTCCCGGTGGTCCAGAGCCGGGGTCAGTGCCCATTGATAGACTGGAGAAGCACATGGCCAACTCGCAAAGACGCCGCTCTATCTCGGTTCGCGGCGAGGTATATGATCGGGTGAAGAAGTACTGCGAGCACAAGGGTATAAGCATGAGCGCCTTCGTGGAGGAGCGCATCCTCGAGCACCTCGGAGGCAGCCCGGTCTCCTCGAGCAAGGGGAGCACGAAGGCGGAGATTGGTCAGCATTTCACTTTCTGATATCGACCACTCCCCTCTCTTCCGCTGCACTGCTCTCCAACTGAAGAAGCGGAGGTGCATCCGTGACTCAGCCAGACGCCACGCCAGCTCCGCGCACCCGTACCGCCGACCCGGTCTGTGAGGGCTGCGGCGAGCCGCTGGGCTCCTCGGCTCGGTTCTGCAGGTCCTGTGGTCTCATGGTCCGGCAGCCCCGTCCGGGGCCCGCAGGCCTGCTCGCCCCTCCCGCTGGGGCGCGGGACAAGGGCTCGGTCGCCTGCCCGGCGTGTGGTGCATCCCCCGGGGAGAGCTCGGCTCGGTTCTGCAGGTCCTGCGGCCAGATCCTCGAGGGGAGAGACACGCCCTCGACCCCATCGGTGGACCACCGCGGGAGTCGCCAGGCCCATAGGCCAGGTCACTGTCTGGGCTGTGGCGCCGAGCTGGCGCCAGAGCAGAGGTTTTGCTCCGTGTGCGGAGCCGTCTCCCGGGTCGGGCGAATCAGCCCATCGGAGCTGCTGGCCCATGACCCTGGCTGGTACCGGGTGGTGAAGGGCCTGGGCCTGGTCTTCGAGGGGCACGTCACCTTGGTGGTGGCGGCCATCGTGGCCACCGCCATGGTCACGGTGCTCGGGCTGTTTGCGCCGAGCTGGCGGCTCTTGCCCACGGTGAGGGTCGCAACCCTGGGCGCCGCGGCGGTGGCAGGGGCGGTGGGGCTGCTTCTCGGCCTGGCAGGGGAGGCCGTCTGCCTCGGGGCTCCAGCCCGCTCAGGGGTGAGGGCTCCGGTCTTGCTCTCTCTTGCCATGGGCGGCACCTCCACATTGTTGGGCGTGGCCGCGCTGCTCATAATGGGCGGGGCCTCCTTCAACCCGGCGGACACCCCGGCGGTGGCCTTCTGGCTCGCTGGCGTGGCCTCGCTGCTGCTGGTGCTCCGGCTGGTGGTCTTCTCGGTGCTATTGCGGCGGGTCGCCTTTGCCCTACAGCATTACCGGATAGCCCAGGGCTCGGTGGGCTTTATCGTCTTCATCGGTGTGGGCATGGCCATGGTGGGCCTCATCAACATGCTGTTTCGGGCGGCGCGCCCTGCAGCGCAGACCTTTGCGCAGCTCCTGGCTGTGGCGTTCGCTCTGGGTGTCGCATTTTGGTATCTGAACATCGTGAGGCGGGGCAGGGACCTGGTGAGACAGCGGCTACCCTGACCGGAGAGGGAGCCCGGCAGGGCAGCCCGGCAGGGGCGCTCTCCTGAGGCTACCTCTTGTAGCCGATCTTGCGCAGCAGGTCATGGCGCCATTTGCGCCCCTCTTCATCCTCGACTCCCTTTGGGGGCGAGCCGTCGATCACTCCCAGCACACCACGGCCCTGGGACGTCTCAGCCACCACCACCTGCACGGGGTTGGCCGTGGCACAAAAGATCCTGCACACCTCCGGGACACTCTTGACGCGCTGCAGGACGTTGATGGGGAACAGATCCCTGAGCGCTATGATGAATGTGTGCCCCGCGGCCACGGCCTTGGCGTTGGAGACGGCGAGCTCCACCAGCTCCGGATCCGTGCCGTCCGAGCGGATCAGGCAGGCGCCTGAGGCCTCGCAAAAGGCGAGGCCGAACTGGGCGCCTGGCACCGTGTTTACCAGCGCCTCGTACAGGTCCTCCACCGTCTTGATGAAGTGGGACATGCCGAAGATGATGTTGACTCCCTCCAGAAGCTCAAGGTTCACGATGCGGGTCTCGAAGTCCATGGGGTCCTCCTGTGACTATGGCGACAGCCTCGAGGCGCTCCAGCGAGCCTATCCGGAG
>JAJRWW010000295.1 GCA_024276595.1 Myxococcota bacterium | reverse complement strand
CGCCTCGCGGCGCCGGGGTTATTGCCCAGTGCGTCTGCCGCTTCCGCCACACGGCCTTGTGTGTATCTGAGTCGCAGCGGCCGGCATCGAACCGGCTTGTGCGGCTTATGAGACCGCCGAGATCGCCAAGACCTCCCCGCTGCGCGAGCTGTATTTCATCGATGGCAGCGGCCGGAATCGAACCAACTTACTGTGGGACATGAACCCACTGAGGCTACCAAGCCTCCCCGCTGCGATGAGTGCCGAGGACAGGACTCGAACCCGCACGCCCTCTCGGGCACCAGACTCTCATTCCGGCGTGTATTCCCAATTCCACCACCTCGGCGCAGTGCGGATGACGGGACTCGAACCCGCATGGTCAGGACGTCGACTTTCAGGACTCACGCTTCCCTACTCGGCCTTCACTGGCTGTTTCGGTGCATCTGAAGCCTGTCGACCGCGACTCCTTCGGGAAACACCACGATGCGGCTATTGACCCTCCGTCCTCGTCCCTGACTCCCGGATGGGAACCGGTCATTCACCTGGTTTTCCGGCGCCTGCCCTTTTTCGGCTACATCCGCTAATCAATCGAGAGGCCCCGGAAGGAATCGAACCCATCGTCTGACGCTTATAAGGCGCCTGCTCTACCGTTGAGCTACGGGCCGATGAAGGCAGAGAGGACGTACCTCTCCTGCTCGGACGACACCTCGCGGCGCCGCCCGACGGCAGTCGGCGGGTTCCCGGGCCATGTTTGGACCATGACCTACTATTCGGTTTTCAAAGATCCGGTCGGTGACCGCTCGCCCGCGCCGATGATGATGGCCGCGGATCGGGCCGGCCCCGAGTGTTCATCTCTGCGGCCCGAGGGCCGCCAACTGCTGTAACGCCAGTCGAAACCGGCACTATCAATGGCCCAGCGCTGTCTGCGGTTGGACGCTCTCTCGACGCCTCACATCCTGTCTTCTCCAACCACGAGTCAGCTCTCGCCACGATTCCGGGACAGGGACTCGAACCCCGTTCTGCGGCTTCAGAAACCGCCGTCCTACCTGGTGGACCATCCCGGATGACCACTCACTTCTTCTTCAATGCGTCCGGAGGGATTGGACCGCGCCTCCCCTCGGGGCGCCACCTGCGTCAGCCTATTTCCGTGGACCGGCGATCAACGGTTGGAGTCGTCAATCAGCGTGTGGTCTCGCGCTGGGCCATATCTCTCGGGCCTGCGCCAAAAACGAAAAGGCCGCCGGGTGAATCACCAGGCGGCCTCGTTGCCTTGTTTGGATTCCCGGAGAATCCCTAGCCGCCTGGCTTTGCTCCCACGTCGAGATTCGCCTCGGGTCGGGCCGTGTATATGCCATTACCCAAGGTAGACATCGGCACGACTGGCCCGAACGCGAACGAATCCCAACAGCGAATGAGACCCCTTGAGGGACTCACGCTCTGTTGGGATGTATGGAATAGCGTCTGGGAGGTCATTTCTCTGCTCCGGTAATGTGCGTCTCTATGGCTTTCGAGTCGGCCGCTGTCAAGTTCTTTATCGGCGGCGTCAGCGCGATCCACCCATTGGCGGTGAGGTGATCCAGTATTTGCATGGGAGCGGCGGAGACCGGTGGCGGTTGGTGTGATCCACCTGGTGGCAGGGGAAAACGTGACGGCATGTGAGAGATGGGAGACAATTTCGGCGTGGCGCCGAGAAAGGTCGGGGCTCGAAGTAACAGCTTCGAGCCCCGAAGGAGTCTGCTGCGGAAAACCGCGATGCAAACGATGTATGCGGCTGTGAGCATCGCACTTCCGGGTCGTGGCGTCCAGAAAAGTGACTTCTTGCTGGATGGTCGGCGATGTTGGAAGTGTACGTGCTGTCGTGTGGAGCCCCTGGTTGCGAGCGCACGTTTGCGGTGTGCCGGTCTTGCTACCGGAGGTGGATCTCTCACACCGCCGGAAATGGATCACGTTTAGACCGCCACCGAAGGCTACAACCTCAGGACCGTGCGCGCCTACCTGATCGAGGAAAACTTCCAGTTCTTCTGGAGCTACGTCAGCGCCGGCTGGGCCGCCAAGTTCCTCGACACCTGGTGCACCAAGGTCATGTGGTGCACCAAGGTCATGCGCTCCCGAATCGAGCCGATGAAGAAGATCGCTCGAGCTCTGCGACAACACCGCCCCCTGATCCTCAACTGGTTCAAGGCACGGGAGGTCACCTCCATGGGACTCCATGGGAGCCGTGGAGGGCCCAAACAATAAAGTCAAAGGGACCACCAGAAGATCCTACGGCTTCCGAACCTTCAAAGCCACATAGGTCGCCTTGTTTCAGGCGCTTGGCAACCTCCCCGAGCCAGAGCAAACCCACAGATTCTGCAGAGGAGGCCCAAAGACTTTTGGGCACCATTTGGGCACTGACGAAAACAGACACCACGTAAGTGCCTGTTTTCTTTAACTAACTTAATGACCCCACCGGGAATTGAACCCGGGATTTCGGCGTGAGAGGCCGACGTCCTGACCGCTAGACTATGGGGCCATGGCAGCCTCTGGTTGCGGCTGCCCTCTTCGCGGACAAGGATTTGAACCTTGATTAACGGGGCCAGAACCCGTCGTCCTGCCATTAGACGATCCGCGATCAACTCAGCAACAGAATGAAAAAGAGCAGCGGGCTCCCGTGAGCCAAGCTCCCGTGAGCCAGGAAAAGCTATATAGTGATCACACAGGTGACTGTCAAGAAATAATGAAGCGCGGTTCTGGGTGGTTGGAGGCTGATGGGGGTCATGCAACGGGCTCACGCGACGGGCTCACGCAACGCAGCCTGGCTGCGCATTTTCCATGCATCTGAGCTGAGGGGAGCTTCCCCGGGGTCATGGGAGCTGATGCATCTGAGCTGAGAGGAGCTTCCCCGGGGTCATGGGAGCTGATGCATCTGAGCTGAGGGGAGCTTCCCCGGCGTCATGGGAGCTGATGCATCTGAGCTGAGGGGAGCTTCCCCGGCGTCATGGGAGCTGATGCATCTGAGCTGAGAGGAGCTTCCCCGGGGTCATGGGAGCCGAGAGGAGCTTGCCCGGGGTCTTGTTGACTCGTCTCCAAAGAGATTTCATGGGGTTTCCGCAGATGGAGCCCACGGGAAAGCGTATGCTCGCTAACTTCTGGCTAGGAAGTTGACAGGGGGCCGCCACCGGGAGAGATACTGTTGGGCATGCGAGGATCCACGATTTCGTCCGTGTTTGCTGTTGTTGTTGTTTCGCTGGTTGTCTTCTTGTCCACGCTCCTGGGCGCCGGGCCCAATGGTGTCGCAGCCCCGGCGGCCGCATCGGCGACAGTGGCTGTCACATCGGTTGCGACCCACGGGATGGACGTGGCGGCAGCGCCGCGGTTTGCGAAGAGCCTGCTGGGAGGCCTGGCCAGTGGCGGGCTGAATGTGGTCGGGCTTGGAAAGGTGCGGACCTCCCTCAAGGCCCACAAGGGGCTGCAGGGTTGCGAGACGGCCGTCTGCCTGAAGCGCATTGGAGCCTTGCTGGGAGTGGCGTTCACTGGCAGGACGTCGGTGGAGCTTTCGGGGAGCACCACCTTCCGGGTGGAGGTGGTGCTGACAGACGTGCGGACCGGAAAGCCGGTGGCCCGGGTGGAGAAGCGCTGCGATCTGTGCACTCTCAAAGAGGCCAATGAGACCTTGAGCCAGGCAGCCATGGAGGCGGCAGGAATGCTGGCTGGGACACCCGGACCTGGACGAAACGCACCGCGCAAGCTAAGGCGCCTGCCGCCCCGGGGTGCATCACATGCAGGGTCTGGAGCCACAGCTCCAAGGAGCACCGGCACCCTCAAGGACCCGCAAATACGCACTGTCGATCGTGGCCGCAGCCTTCGCCGCTGGGGAATTGCAGCCATCGGTGCCGGGGTGGCTGCCATCGCTCCCGGCATCGCTTTGTTGGTCATCCACGGGCGCGACACGGGTGAGGGGCCGCCCAGCTCTGATCGCTACCGCTGGAACACCAGGGTCGGGGGCGCTGTCCTCACTGCCGCGGGCGCGGCCCTGGGCGTCACTGGTGTAACCCTGGTCGTTGTGGGCCTGTTGCGCCGAAAGGTGAGGCTGCCCGCGATCTCTGTTGCCTGGAGCAGGCGCGGCAGGAGCGTGACGGTGAAAGGCGCATTTCGTTTCTAGCGACGAGGGGGTGTGTGCCAGGTAAGGTGGATCATCTCCGACCTGGCAGACTAAAAGACTGGTAGAAGCAACGAGAGTAGGGAGCTTTCGAATGACCAATCACCTGTTGTTGGACCCGAAAAAGGTGCTGCGCCTGTGGCTGATCCCTCTTTTCTCAGCCTCCTTCCTGGCCTCCTTCCTGGCCTCCTTCCTGCTCGCGTCAGGCTGCAAGGAGCAGTACTGCGCTGGAGACCAGGACTGCGCCTCTGGCAGGAGCTGCAACCTGGACACACACCGCTGCTACGATCCCGACCTCACCGACGCCGGGCCTGGGGACGGCGGTGACGGCGGTGACGGGGCCGTGGTCTGCGAGGGACACGGGGACTGCACAGACCCTGAGGCGCCGGTGTGCGTAGGGCAGACCTGCGTGGCCTGCGACGACCCGGCCCTTTGCGCGG
>JAJRWW010000294.1 GCA_024276595.1 Myxococcota bacterium | reverse complement strand
CTTCTCTGGCGGCGGCTACGACCGTGAGACCTGCGGCAGGCAGATGAGCCTGGATGAAGCCGCACCCTCGAAGGAGCCCGGCGGCAGCTCCTCGACCGCCACGAGCCCTGCCAGCGCCGAGCCGCGCCTGGTTCACTACTGCCGCCAATGTGAGCTGGCCTGCCCCGTTGGGCGAGCAGAGCCCCTGCCCGGGGGTGGTCTGGCAGCGGAGGCCACTCGCCCGGGAGAGGGTTCACACGGTTAAGCCTCCGGTGGTGGAGGCAGGATCTCGCCGGGCAGGATCTCGCCGGGGCAAGAGGGATGCTTCGTGGGCTGACATTTCTGTCGTGGATCCCGTCTCCGAGGCTCAGCCGGATCGCTCCAGCTTTTCTTCCTGATATGCAGAGTAGGCGGAAAAGATAGGCGAAATCGGGTTTTACGTGTTGGCAGGAGCCTTGCAGTGCTCAGAGGGCGAGTGCAAGGTCAAAGGAGGCCCACGATGTCTACGAGCTTGGTAATTGCGGTGAGAAAAGCGGCAACGAACCTGGTGGTCCTGGCTCTTTTTGGAGGTCTTGGCGGCCTGAGCGCCTGTGGCGCGGGAAAGAACATGGACAGCGGCGGTTGGGCGAACGACAACTCCGGATGGAGCAATGTCGGCTCTAGCGGAGCCCAGGACATCGGGCTGTTTCGGTCCATACTCGATGACGGAGGGATTCCCGGGCCCACCACCCTGGACGCCAACGGCTTCTTCTCCGAGCACCACACCCAGCTTCCAGCACCCGAGTGTGGGGAGGTCATCTGCCTACACGGGATGCTCGCGGTGCACAACGACTGGGTCTACGGAGACTACCAGGCCGCCCTGCAGGTGGGCATGAACAGCACCATCGAGGCCAGCAGCCTGGAGCGCAAGCCGCTGGATCTTGTCGTGGTCGTGGACACCTCCGGCTCCATGATTGGCGACAACGCGCTGGCGTACGTGAAGCAGGGGCTGCACCTCATGATAGACGAGCTGGACCCGGACGACCGCGTGGCCCTGGTTCGCTACTCTGGCCAGGTGGAGGTGCTCTCCACCTTCGAGGAGGCCCCCGACGCAACCACCCTGCACGCCCTGGTGGACGGTCTGTACGCCGACGGCTCCACCAACTTCTACGACGGCCTGGAGGCGGGGCTACAGATGGCGGCCAACGTCTCCGATCCCCAGCGGCAGAGCCGAGTGATCATGCTCTCCGACGGGGAGCCCACCACGGGCATCGTGGACAGCGAGTCCATCATCGCCATGGCCGACGGCTACATCGCGGACGGCGTGGGCCTGACCACCATCGGGGTGGGGACCGCCTTCAACGTGGAGCTCATGCGGGGACTGGCCGAGAGGGGCTATGGTAACTTCTACTACCTGGAGTCGGCGCAGGCGGTGAGCGAGGTCTTCACCGAGGAGCTGGACTACTTTGTCACGCCAATTGCGTTCGATCTGACTATCGAGGTGGTGAACGGCGCGGGCTACACCCTCGGCAAGGTGACGGGGACGAAGCTCTGGGAGATGGACGGCTACCGAGGTGTGATCAGCATCCCCTCGGTGTTTCTGGCCAGCCGCAGGAGCCACGACGACCCGCCCGTGGGTGACGGCGGCAGGCGAGGGGGAGGCAGCGCTATCATCATCGAGATGATCCCCAACGACGCCTGGCCAGAGCTGGCCGACCCCAACCGGGTGGCCGAGCTGCACCTCTCATACCGTCTGCCCGACAGTGGGCTCCTGGTGGAGCAGGTGATCACCGTGGACAACCCCTTCTCCCCGGGCGAGGAGCTGGAGCAGGCCTACTACTCCCACCAGGCCATCGAGAAGAACCACGCCATGTACAACATGTACCTGGGCCTTTGGGAGGCCGCCGAGCGGGCCCAGACCAGCCACAACCAGGCCCTGTGGGTGCTGCAGCAGCTCGAGGAGCGGGCCTCCGCGTGGAACGCCGAGGCGCAGGACGAGGACATCGAGGCGGATCTGCTCCTCGTGGACCAGTTCATGGAGAACCTCCGCGCCCAGGGCGCCTGGGCGGTCAACCCCACCGATCCCAACGATCCTGCCAACGATCCCTGCGCCGCGGGCATCACAGACGCTTGCCATGCGGATAGCTGCCGGGAGGGGGGGTGCGAGACCGAGTCCTACGGGTGGTTTGGCTGCTCGGCAGCCGGCGCCGAGCAGTCGGCTCCCGCTGCCCTCGCCTTCGCATTTCTGGCGCTCCTGGCCCTCTTCCGCCGCCGTTCCTGACATGGCCCCTGCTCTCCAGAATCTCCAAGCAAGTTGAAACTCTCCCCTCGAACCCGCTACAATCGAGAGTCCATCGTGTGGCCGGCAATGTGCCGAGGCGCTGGTGCGGTCGTGGCGATGGGAGTGTGACCGAGAATGAGAGTGAGAATGAGAATGTTGGGCATACAAGGACTTAAAGCAGGACGTCTTGTGCTGTTGGGCCTGCTAGTGGCGTTTGGGACAGGCTGCGCCAAGGGAATCCCCGCCAGGGGGACCGATGGAGAGGCGGAGGGAGCCGACGGGGGAGGGGACTCTGGTGCGGGAACCTGCGGCAACGGGGTCCTGGAGGGGACAGAGGAGTGCGATGGCAACAACCTCGGCGGGGCCACATGCGAGGGGTTGGGCTACTCAGGAGGAGAGCTGGCCTGCGGCACCGACTGCGTGCTGGACAAGGATCTGTGTGAGGAGGGGCAATGTGGCAATGGTCTGTTGGACTCGGGGGAGGAGTGTGACGGGCTGAATCTGGGCGGGCAGACCTGCGCGAGCCTGGGGTTCGTGGGGGGCACCCTGAGCTGTGGCTCTGGCTGCGAGCTGAACCTGGACGAGTGCATCACCTGCGGAAACGGCGTGGTGGACCCGGGGGAGGAGTGTGACGGAGTTAGCCTGGGCGGGCAGACCTGCGCCGACATGGGGTTTTCCGGCGGCGCCCTTGCCTGCAACGCTAGCTGCGGCTTTGACACGGGCGGTTGCTTCGACGTGGACTGCGGCAACGGCACCCTGGAGGGCTCGGAGGAGTGTGACGGAGCCAGCCTGGGCGGGCAGACCTGCGCCGACCTGGGGTTTTTCGCGGGCACCCTGGCTTGCGATCCGACCTGCTCCTTTGACACGGGCGGCTGCCACAACTGCGGCAACGGGTCTATCCAGGGGACAGAGGAGTGTGACGGGGCGGCCCTGGGCGGGCTGGACTGCGCGTCCCTTGGCTACACCGGTGGAATCCTGGCCTGCAACTCGGACTGCACCCACGACACATCGGGCTGCTACAACTCTGCCTGCGGGGATGGCAACGTCCAGGGCTCGGAGGCCTGCGATGACGGGAACGGCTCCTCCGGGGACGGCTGCTCGAGCGGGTGCACCGTGGAGATCGGCTGGAGCTGCTCGGGCAACCCGTCGGCCTGTGAGCCCGTGTGCGGGGACGGGCTCATCGTGGGCGGCGAGGAGTGCGATGGCTCGAACTTAAACGGGGAGAGCTGCACCACCCTGGGCTTCACAGCGGGGGCTCTTTCGTGTGGCTGGAGCTGCAGTCTGGACACGTCTGGGTGCACCTCGGCCACCTGCGGCAACGGCACCCTGGACAGCAACGAGGAGTGCGAGGATGGCAACACCACCCCCTTTGACGGTTGCGACGCCGCCTGCCAGGTGGAGGACGGATACTACCTCCCGGTGCGCTTGACCGGCGGGGAGGGCTCCAACCACGGTCGAGTGGAGGTCTACTTCGAGGGCTCCTGGCGAGAGGTCTGCGACGACACCTACGACTTCATCGATCCGGCTGCCAGGGACGCCTTTGCCAACGTTGTCTGCACTCAGCTCGGCTACACCGGCGTGGGCCACTCCTTTATCGAGGGCTTTGGCGGCGGCAACGGCGCTCCGGCCATGGACGACGTCTACTGCATGGGCAGCGAGCCCAGCCTGGCCCAGTGTGATTTTGCAGGCTGGAACCGGGAGAACTGCTCTGGTGGGGAGGCCGTGGGAGTGCAGTGCGTCCCTGGCCAGGGGGACATCCGGCTCGTGGATGGCCCCCACGGCATGGAGGGCCGGCTGCAGATCTACTATGGCGGCGCCTGGGGGGAGGTGTGTGACGACTACTTCGACGGGTACTACTCCTCGTACCTGGGCTACTCCACCACAACGGTTTGCCAGCAGCTTGGCTACCGCGATGGCGTCTTCATCTCCACCTACGACTCGCCTACGAGCGTCTTCGTGCTCGACGACGTGAACTGCACTGGCACCGAGCGCCGCATCGGGGACTGCCCCCACCAGCCCTGGGGAACCGAGAACTGTGGCACCACCGAGGGAGCTGGCTTTCTGTGCAGCATCTACTCCGATGGGGACGTGCGCCTGGTGGAAGGGAGCGCTCGCAACAGCGGGAGGGTGGAGGTGCTGCACAACAACGTCTGGGGAACAGTGTGCGACGACCTCATCGACTGGGGAGCTTCCCAGACGAGCTTCATCTCCGTGACCTGCCAGGAGCTGGGCTTCTCGGGTGGGGGTAGCACCCTGCTCACCAGCGCCTGTCCGGACGGCGAGGACCCCATCTGGATGGACAACATTCAGTGCTCTGGCAGCGAGCAGGCGCTGGACCAGTGTCCCTTCAACGGCTGGGGAGTAGAGAACTGCAGTCATTTTGAGGACATCGGTTTGTCGTGCACTCCGTGAGCCGCCCTGTTGCGTGGTGCTTGACGTCTGCGGCACAGGGGCGGTACCAAGGTCCCTATGGGCGGAGGTGAATCAACACGCCCCGCGGCCGGTCATAGCCCCTGTGAGCCCCGGTAGCTGCTCGCGCTGTGGGACGGCGAGCGCTTGCAGGGGCCAGGAGAGAGAGCCAACATGACAAAAGAGCACTCGTCACCACTGCCCAGATGCCTGCGGGCGGCTGTGATTTCGAGCTTGACCCTGGCCTTGCTGGTGCAGTCGCCAGCGCAGGTCCTGGCCCGCAAGTGCACCCGGAAGTCCCAGATCAAGATCAAGCTCCTCAACCGCGACGCGGTGGACGAGATGGACAGGTGGCGCCTGGCCCAGGCCCGCCAGAAGCTGAACGACGCCAAGCTGGTTGCCCGTGCACGAGGCTGTCTCCGCTCCGAGGCCATGGCTCAGCGGCTCGTCATCCTCGGTGTCCTCGAGGCACGGCTGCGCAGGTGGGCTGCCATGCGTGCCGCGTGGAACAGGGCCCTCTGCCTAGCGAGCTGGGTGCTGCTCCCCAAGAGGTTGGTGAGCCCCAAGATGGTGAGGCTGTTTCGGAGGGCCAGGGCCTCCAGGCGCTGCAAGATCCCTCCGCCCCGGCGCCCCGGGGCGCGACCTCCGGCTCGCACCGGCGCTCGCACCGGCGCTCGCCCTGGGGGAGCCGCAAGGCCTGCTCCACCCAGGCCTGCTGGCCCGCCAAAGCGGCTGGAGCACATGTGCCCGGGCAAGCACCGTCTGGGACAGCACCTCACCCTCAGGGTGCGGGTTGCAGACCAGCTCAAGGCACGGCGGGTGCGGATCTTCTACCGGACCAAGAAGGGCGCACCTCTCAAGACGGCGGACTTCAAGAGGGGCGGCGGTGACAGGTGGACCTGGTCCTGGCGGCTTAACGGGGTGCACCTGTACGTGCGCTACTTGTACTACTTCATCGTCGTCTACGCCGACGGTGGCCGGCCAGTGGCCGCCTCTGGCAACGCGCTCCAGATGAACCGGATCAAGATGGTGCGCTAGCGCCTCCCCACCCCTCCGTCCTCCCCACCCTCCCCACCCCTCCGGGGTTGATTCTCCGCAACCTCTCTCCACCCCTCCGGGGTTGATTCTCCGCAACTTGGCCGCAGCTCCGCCGATACATCCAATATGACACTCGCTCGACAGATCCTCCCTGGCTCCACCTATCTCCTGTCAAGGCGTTGCACCCAGCGCCAGCTCCTCCTGAAGCCT